>JBNMLR010000169.1:0-5190 GCA_050874945.1 Butyribacter sp.
GTATTATATTATTGTGTTTTTTAATTACTATTATTGCATTAATAAGAATGATAGTATATTTTATGGAAAATGGGTTGTATTTAATGGAGATTGATATGATAAGAAAAGCTATATTAGTAGTGACAATTATTTGTTGTATATATTATTTGATTTTGATTTGGATAAAAATATGTATGGATATAGATGATCAATATACTTTAAAAAATAAGTATATTGATAAGCATATAGATAGGAGAATAGTATGGTATAATAAAAACAATTATTTTATATGATTTAAAAGAATTTGTGATTTATGGTCATAATCATGGATATGAGAGATTGTGTATGCAACAAAGGAGTGAAACCTATGGAGAAAATTAAAAAACCATTACCTATAGGGGTAGATAATTTTGAAAAGATTATTGAAGAAAACTATTATTATATAGATAAAACACTGCTTATTAAGGAGTTGCTGGATAAAAAGGGAGAGGTGACACTTTTTACAAGACCGCGTCGTTTTGGGAAGACTTTGAATTTAAGTATGCTTAGATATTTCTTTGGAGACACGGGGGATAAAAAACTAAATGAAAAACATCGTTGTTTGTTTGAGGGACTTAATATTTCAGATGCAGGAAAAGAATATACAGATAAAATGTGTGCATATCCGGTTGTCTTTTTGACATTAAAATCTGCAAAGCAGAAGAATTATGAAATTGCTTATAATTGCCTGAAAGAGGTTATTGCTAGAGAATTTAGAAATCATATGGAGATTATAGATTCTTTGAATGCTGAGACTAAACAAAAATATATCAGGATAAGTGAAGAAAAAGCAAGTGAAGCAGAAATGGGAACTGCCTTAGCTTTTTTATCAGAATGTTTGTATGTGCATTATAATAAAAAGACAATAATTTTGATTGATGAATATGATGTACCTTTGGAAAATTCATATTTTAATGGTTTTTATGACGATATGACATCGTTTCTCAGATCGTTGTTTGAATCTGCGTTAAAGACAAATGATTATCTTGAATTTGCAGTTATTACAAGTTGTTTGCGTATTTCAAAGGAGAGTATTTTTACGGGTTTGAATCATTTAAAGATTATTTCGATATTGGAGAACAATTTTGCGGAGTATTTTGGATTTGAGCCAAATGAAGTGGAGAAAATGCTTGAATTTTATGGGGTATCTGAAAAGATAGAGGTTATGAAAAAGTGGTATGATGGTTATTTGTTTGGAAAAAGTGAAGTCTATAATCCATGGAGTGTTATCAATTATATGGAATTGTTATGTTCAGATGCACAGGCTTACCCAAAACCGTATTGGTCAAATACCTCATCGAATGATATAGTGAGGAGTCTTGTTGAGAGGGCTGATGAGGACACAAAAGATGAAATTGAGCAGCTTATTGCAGGTGGAACAATAGAAAAACCGATTCATGGGGAAATTACTTATAATGATATATACAAAACTTCAGATAATCTCTGGAATTTCCTTTTTTTTACAGGGTATCTGAAAAAGGTATCTGAGAGAAAGGGGTTAGGTGATAATGCTGGGACTATATATTTGACAATGAAGATTCCTAATATAGAAATAAGATATATATATAATAATTCTATAATTGATTGGTTTAATGAAGAAATAAGTAAAAAAGATTTTCATGATTTATATGAAATGATGGATAAGGGTGACACGGAGCAGATGCGTGATATAATAGAAGACCAGCTTTTAAATACGATTTCTTTTTATGACAGTGCAGAAAGTTTTTACCATGGATTTATGGTTGGATTGTTAAATCAAAATAAAAAATATAGAGTAAAATCTAATCGTGAGAGTGGAAATGGCAGAGGGGATATCTTTATATATACTCAAAACAGAAGAAAAAGGGCGTATATACTTGAACTTAAGGTGTCAGAAAAAATGCAATATCTTGAAAATGATGCAAAGAAAGCGTTAGAGCAGGTTAAAGATAGGGATTATGCAGCTGAGTTAAGAGAAACAGGTTTTAGTGATATTGTTGAGTACGGCATTGCTTTTTATAGAAAAAACTGTGAGGTCTTTTGTTAAATTATGTTCTGCCACAAACTACACTTTAAATTATTATAGTAAACGATATATAATTCTCATTTGAGAACATTTCATTGTCAAGTATGAGCATCCCGTTATTGCTGTCAACGATTTTCTTCAACTTATACAGGCCTATTCCCCGATGGATTCCATCGGGGTTTTTTGTTGAGAACCCTTTTTGGAATATTGCTTCACGGAAAGCAGGCTGTATGATATCACCTTTATTTTTTATGTTAAAGATTATCTGTCCGTCTTTTGTGTCAAGCTCTATAAAGACTGTTTCACCCTCGGAGATTGCCTCAAGTGCATTATCCATCAGTATTCCAAATAATTCGATTAAAGTGTATTGTGGAAGTGAGGTTATGAGATTGTAGTTTTTTATCTTAATCTCAACATTTTTACCGTAATTTTTGGCATCTGACGATTTGCTTATGAGGAAACCGGCAACAAGTTTGAGATTTATTTTTAAAAGTTCAAGTTTGGTGCGGTCGATTTCGGTATGCTTTTCAAAGTTTTTTAGTGCGTTTACGAGTGAATCATAATCTTCATATATTACGGGGAACATCTGGAGTGCCTGCAGACAGTTGTCAAAATCATGCTGTCGTATTCGGATATAGTCGGTCAGTTCTTCGATTATAGGCATATACTGTTCATAAGTTTCAAGTTCTTTTTTTGTGTGGTCAAGTTCCACCTGAAAAAATATGCCGTCAAAGTTTATGAATAAGATAAGTATGATAAGTGTGAATAGTATGATTATGTCAGCCGTGGAGGTGAGTCTGGCATAGACAACGACCTGTACGGCAAGTACGGCGATAAATGTGCACGCCCACGCTGTTTTTATATATCTGTTAAGTGACATAAGTGTTTCGTACATTTTGTGCATATCAAAAAAATAGTCAGTTATCACGCTGATAACAAGTACAAGTATAAATGATACGATACTCAGATATACCGCATTGATATGTTTAAATGCTGACAGCCTTAGAAATATATTTATGATTATCTTTATGAGTGACACTTGTAATATGGTTATAGAATAGAGCATTATCGTCGTTATGATACGGTATCTGTATAAAACCATAAATGTTAATAACATAAATATTATATTTATAAACAGATGGTATGTGCCGTGGGGAGTAAAAAATTGCAATGTTGTCGATAATATAATAAGAGGGAGAGTCTGTAACAGTCTGATTTTGTAGCAGCTTACTCTCTCACCTGTATATTTAAATGATAATATAAATGCACAGGCATACTGTAATAAGCTTGTAAATAACATTAATAAATAATTTTCCATCTCTCTCCTCGTTCCTGTATGCATATTTTATTTTCGCAAAAGCAAAGTGAGAAGAGGACAAATAAATGTGTTCCATCCGGGTGCATCTGCGGGGTATTTGACTTTTACAAATGAAGCCGTTTTTCTATGTCCTTTTTATGTTTTCTTCCAAGTGGAATGGAGTGTTTTCCAACCTGTATTATAAATGTTGATTTATCATATGAATAAAAATGATGCAGATTTATGATATATTTTCGGTGACACTGTATGAAATTGTCGGGAAATATATCAAGCAGCTCATTTATAGTCATATTTGTGAGTTTAATATTGCTGTCATGTGTGTAAACAACAGTTTCTTTGCTGGTCGATTCGATATAGTCTATATCATCAAGCATTATATGGAGATACACACCATTGTTATCTTTAAGAGTTATTTTTTCTTTTTTGTTTTCTCTGTGCTCACCTATTATATAGTCAAGGGTTTCTATGAGTTTGTATGAGGTAAAAGGTTTTACCAGATACGAGCTGCAATGAAGTTCCTGAAGTGCAAAGAATATCCTGTCAGGCAGTGCCGTCAGATAGACTATAGGCGTATAAAGGTAATGTTCGATGCTTCTTATGTATTTTCCGAAATCAAGTCCGTCACAGTCAAGATCGTTTTTGTTTTCATGCTTTAGTTCAATGTCAAGCAGGAAGAGGTCAAAACGCTTTGTTGATGTAAGATTGCAAGCCTCTTTGTATGTGCCGGCTATGTAAACCTGCCAGTCATTATAGTGTTCATCTATTATTTTGCTTATAGCTTTCTGCTGTTCATAGTCATCTTCTAAAATAAGTACCGTAAACATAATCATCCTCATTTCTATAATAAAAGTACATTCAAAATCATTATACCACAGATTGTTATATATTACAAAAATTGCAATTCAGACCATAATATCTGCAATTCAGACCAAATTATGCGAAAAGTGTTGAGTTTTAGGTGAAAGTGAGTAGAATAGAGAATGTAAAAAGTCATTGAAAAAATTAATGATGATTCAGAGAGACAAGGTTGAAAGGTGAACGGGTAAAACCTTTCAGCGAAAAAGGGTATTAGGAAAAAAGGGTATGGTGTTTTTGCACGGTTGTATAAATATCTGCTGCATCGGGTAGTGTGGCTGATAAAGTCTCTCATACATATAAGTGTAGGACATCAGATAAAAGGTATGATTGAAAAAAGGGAGTCAGGGAAAGTTTAAAGGGTAGAAAAAAGGGTAGAGAAATGATGAGATTGTTTATGACGATTTCATCATTTTTTTATGTATAGGAAAATGTTCGTAATGTAGTGTGGATGCCATTTTTTTATTTTTCATAAAATTTTAATGGAAAGTAATGAGATTATGCTTTATACTAAATAATTGTAAGACATGACAAAAAGAGGACATATTAAAATACAAAAAGCAGAAAAGGGAGATATTATGGCAGATAAGAAAAGAAAGAAGCCTTATATTGTAAGGCTTATGAGAAAAATCAAAAAGACTTTCAGAACATGGAAAAGAAAAAATCCGCTTGAAGCACAGAAATTACACATCGTAACTACAATCTGTATTATCGTGATTGCGGGATTTGTGTCTGTAAAAACCGGGTTTGCACATGATTTTGTCGGACATTTTTCGGGCAGTGAAGAAGCAAGCGTTACGGAAGCACCGACTGATACAATGACACCGCAGCCTACGGAGGATGTTGTCCAGACGGCTACGCCTGCTCCTGTGCAGACAAAAACTCCGGTAAAGAAAAATAATACTGTTGATACAAGATATATTTATTCATATTTTCAGGGACCAAAGGCATGGAAAAAGAAGCTTGCGTGGTCGGGTTACTGGGGAGATGCGTA
>JBNMLR010000170.1:0-5179 GCA_050874945.1 Butyribacter sp.
AAAAAATGTGGATAAGTGCAGATAATGAAAAGATAAGATATACGGGACGAATAGACTGGAGTGTGCCAAAAGAACCGACATGGATATTTCCGTGCACATCGTCAGAGTTTAAATTTACGGGAAATACATTGAAAATCCATGTGAAAAACAAAAATGAGTATTGGCAGAATTATCTTGGCTGTATTCTTGACAATGTGCAGTCATGTTTCTACATAAAAAAAGAGGGAGAAACTAAGATTGAGGTACAAGTGCCTGAAAATGAGACAGGCGTCCACCATGTATTATTTTTTAAAAGACAGGATTCATGCCATGAGGTGACAATTCTCGGTTATGAGATAGAAGACGGAGAAAAACTCCTCGAACTTCCAAAGAAATACGACAAAAGAATAGAGGTGTACGGAGATTCAGTATCGGCAGGAGAGGTATCTGAGGCGGTCGACTTTGTCGGAAAAGAAGACCCGGAGCATGAGGGCGGTTATTCAAACAGCTACTATTCTTATGGCTGGATTTTGGCGAGAAAACTTGGGGCACAGATACATGATATTGCTCAGGGCGGAATCGCACTTATGGACGGCGAGGGCTGGTATCACGAACCGGAGCAGATAGGAATGGAGACGGTTTGGAATAAAGTACATTATAATACAAGGCTTAGCGGCATGAGTGACTGGGATTTTAGTAAGTACATACCGCAGGTCGTAATCGTTGCCGTAGGGCAGAATGACTGTCATCCGAAAGACTATATGAAAGAAGATTACTGCCAGCCGCAGGCGAGAAAATGGCGGGAACACTATATGAATTTTTTGAGAAAGTTAAGGAGCGTATATAGTGAAGCACATATAATATGCTGTACGACACTTCTAAACCATGATGGGGCATGGGATGATGCGATAGCACAGGTTGTAAAAAATATGGATGATAAGAAGATAACGCACTATGTCTTTAAAAGAAACGGCAGGGGAACACCGGGACATTTAAGAATACCGGAGGCGTATGAGATGGCGGAGGAACTGGAAGAATATATTGGGAGATTGGACGGGAAAAGTTTTTAGTTGCATAGGCTGGGGATAAAGTTATAATTATAATATTGAAAATATAGAAATACACACCTTAAAATATTAAATTTTTTTGGTGTGTATTTTTTTGATATAATTTAAACTTTCTGCTGACTCATTACAATATAATATATAGAAGCACAGATAAAACATGATTTGGAAAGGTAGATATTCGCCCGCAAGTTTTACAATAGTACAAAGAAAAAATAAATATTTGTTATATAGCTGTTAAACTTGTGCCGGAATTTAAAATCACAGGACATTAAATATGAAGAAAGAAGAACTTGAACAATTTATTTTAAAATACGGTGAAACTCTGATGAAGTTTTGCAAGATAACCACCAATGACAGTGAACTTGCATGGGAGCTTTATCAGGACACTATGCTCAGGCTTGTTGAGCATTACAAAAAGCTTGATATGTCAGAAAATGTAAAAGCATGGGCAATCTCTACTGCCATAAATTTATGGAAAAATAAGAAAAGAAAATATGCGTGGAGAAAGAGGATTGCAAAACAGGAAAGTTATGAAGTGCATATATATTTGCAGGCAGCAGCAGATATGTTAAGGCAGACAAGCTGTTTTTGGAAATAGGAAATTTATTTGAAAACAGTTCGTTTTATGTTTCATTTGTGACTTTGTGGCTAAGCATTTTGCTTTGTGGATTGTTTTCGGTAAAACAGCTTTTTAATATGAAACAATACAAAAAGAGCAGAGGATTTTATGTGATTTCGTATGCGGCAGTAATCTTTTTACAGTATTATTTTGTGGACAGACTGATACAATCGTCAGTCTATGTAAATAAATTATCGGTGGAAGTGCCAAATGCCTTGAAAATAAGCCATTTTGCGGTAACTTATCTAAACGATGGAGTAACGAGCTCATGCAGTTTCAATCTTCTGCCTGCTGTTGTTCTTTGGGGTGTGTCCTTTATAATCCTGCTCGTGCAGATGTTTAGGTAAAGGTAACTGTCAGGCTGTGCATAAATGGGTGAACTTTGGCAAAGAGAGATAAAAGTTTAAAATCGACCGATAATTGTATTTATCATTTTTCTGAGAACTGTTATAATAAAATATGCGTGTAAATTTTTTTTAGAGAAAATATGGTACATAATTTTAGTACGGTTACATTACGAGGTTTATTATGGATGATAAATTGAGCAGAAAAAAGATAAAAATGAGGGTAGGCTGCATATTTTTTATAACACTTATGATATTGCTGGGCTGCGGTCATTATCTGGGAAGTAATCAGAAAAAGTCAGAGCAGATGAAAGTAAGATATACCGCAAAGAATACGGTAAGCAGGATAGAGGGAAGAATAGACAAATATCTGGAGAGAGCAGATTTTATCAAGAATATCATAGAAGAAAATTATGATTTTAATGATAAAAAGTTTAATGAGATTGCTGAACTTTTACATGAAGATAAGGATGTCATAGAAGCCATTGAGCTTGCTAAAGACGGTATTGTTGGCAATATTTATCCGTTAAAGGGAAATGAGCCTGCGATGGGATTAAATATGCTCACTAATCCTAAGAGAAAAAAGGAGGCACTTATAGCCAAAAAGACAGGTCAGTACACGATTGCTGGACCATATGAGTTAAAGCAGGGAGGGATAGGAGCACTCTTATTTGACCCGGTTTATATAACCGAAGATGGTGAAAAAAAGTTCTGGGGTTTTGTCATTCTTGTAATAGACTGGAACAAATTTATTAGCGAGATAAATCTCAGCAATCTTGAGGATGTTGGTTATGATTATCAGATATGGAAGAAAAATCTCTCAGAGGGTACGGAGGTTACTATAGCCGAGGGAAACTGTAAGCATATCACAGACCCGTTGGAGGTTGTATGCACAGTGCCAAATGATACCTGGTATTTTGAGATTGCACCAAAAGAAGGCTGGATAACAATGCCGCAGCTTGTAGTTGGTTTTCTGATAGGGGCAGGTATCCTTATAGTAGTATGCAGTGCTTTCTGGCAGTTTTATGAAAGGCGGTATAAAGATGCCATATATGCTGAAAAAATAAAAAAGGCAGCAAAAGAAGCTGAACTTGCAAATGAGACAAAAACAAGGTTTCTCTTTAATATGAGCCATGATATAAGAACTCCTATGAATGCTATAGTTGGATTTTCGGAACTGCTTGAAAAACATCTTGATGATAAAGAGCGTGCGGCAGATTATATTGCAAAGATAAAAAAATCAAGTTCATTTTTGCTGTCACTTATAAATTATGTACTTGAAATGTCGAGGATAGAGAGTGGCAAGGTTTCTCTAAAAGAAGAAGTCACAAAACCTCAGGCATTGATAGACTCGCTTAATGCGGTGTTTGAGTCTGACATAAAAAACAAAAATCTAAAATATAAGTGTACCTGTGAAATACAGCATGAATATATCATTTGTGACCTTACAAAGGTAAAAGAAATCTACCTTAATATAATAAGCAATGCGATAAAATATACTAAAGACGGTGGAAGTATTACTGTGGACTTCAGGGAAATTCCGTGTGAAAAAGAGGGATATGCCACATATGTAAGTGTTGTAAAAGACACCGGTATAGGAATGAGCAAAGAATATCTTCCACACATTTTTGAAGAATTTTCAAGAGAACATAGTACCACAGAGATAAAGATAGCGGGTACTGGACTTGGACTTCCGATAGTAAAATCACTTATTGAACTTATGGGTGGAACTATAGATGTTGAAAGCAAACTTGGCTGTGGAACAAAGATGATAGTCACACTTACATTTCCGATAGCAGACAGGCAGCAGAGTAAAGAAAAGCAGGAAGAAGTCACTGATAGGATTCTTGACGGTATAAAAGGAAAGAGAATCTTATTAGCTGAGGATAACGAGTTAAATGCCGAGATAGCCAAAACGGTGTTAGAGGAAAAAGGCATACTTGTAGAATGTGCAGAAGATGGAAACATATGTATAGAAATGTTGCAAGAAAAGCCTGAGGATTATTATGATGCGATACTCATGGATATTCAGATGCCAAACATGAACGGTTATGAGGCATCAAGAAAGATAAGGGCGATGCGTGGCAGACGCAGTGGCATACCAATCATCGCAATGACAGCAAATGCGTTTGAGGAGGACAAAAAAATGGCTATCGACAGCGGTATGAACGAGCATATCGGAAAACCGGTGGATGTTAAGAAGCTCGTGGCAATACTTGGGAAGATAGTCGGGGAGAGATAAATTAGCACACTGCTTTACATTAATTTTTTTCAATGTTAGAATGTAGCTGTTAAACGCATAGATTGGCTGGCAGGATATAAACAGGAGGGAGAGTATATGGCAAAAGTTATAAGTATAGGAAATCAGAGTTTTGAGTCAATACGCAAAAAAGATAATTTTTATGTAGATAAAACATCTTTTATAAGAGAGTGGTGGGAAAGCGATGATATAGTAACACTTATAACACGCCCACGCCGATTTGGAAAAACATTAAATATGAATATGCTCGAATGTTTTTTCTCAAATAGGTATAAAAACAGAGGAGATTTGTTTGAGGGGCTTGATATATGGAAAGAAGAAAAGTATCGTGAATTGCAGGGAACATATCCTGTGATGTTTTTAAGTTTTGCCAAGATAAAACAGAATACTTATGAGAGTGCTGTAAAGCAGATAAAAAACGAACTTATAAATCTATATAATTCATTTGACTATATAATGAAAAGTGATTTATATAATGAAAATGAAAAAGCACAATATAAATCTGTATGTGTAGGAATGGATGATGCAGTAGCACAGGAGGCTATAAATAATCTTTCAAATTATCTCAGCCGTTATTATGGTAAAAAAGTCATAATTCTTCTTGATGAATACGATACACCTATGCAGGAAGCGTATGTAAATGGATATTGGGGGGAACTTGTAACATTTACGAGAAGTCTTTTTAATGCGACCTTTAAGACAAATCCATATCTTGAAAGAGCGATAATGACAGGAATAACAAGGGTATCGAAAGAAAGTATTTTTAGCGACCTCAATAATCTTGTAGTAGTCACAACCACATCAAACCAATATGAAACAGCATTTGGCTTTACAGAGGAGGAAGTATTTAATGCACTCGATGAACAGGGACTTTCAGATAAAAAAGAAGAAGTTAAGATGTGGTATGACG
>JBNMLR010000171.1:0-5167 GCA_050874945.1 Butyribacter sp.
GACACCCTCGTTATACCTGTCATTATCGCACGCTCTAAATATGGATTTGTTTTAAAAGTTGAATTAAAAAGACTTCTTGTAAAAGCGACAAGTTCTTCCCAGTATCCATTTACATATGCCTCCTGCATAGGTGTGTCATATTCATCAAGTAAAACTATTGCCTTTTTTCCATAATATTTCTGCATAAAGCAACACATCTGATTTATAGCTATACTTAATATTGCATCCGACATCTCCATACTCACACTTCTAAAAAACTTCTGTTCATTTTCTGTCAATACACCACTATCATACAAATATTCATTTTCATTGTATAACTTTATTATCTGAAAACATATCTGTTCTCTTGCAGCTTCAAAATTTTTTGTTTTAATTTCAGCAAAACTAAGAAATATCACAGGATAAGTCCCCTGTATCTCCCTATACTCCTCATCTTTCCAAATATCAAGTCCCTCAAATAAATCACCTCTTTTCGCATATTTATTTGAGAAAAAACAATTTAGCATACTCATATTCAGCGTTTTTCCAAAACGGCGTGGTCGGGTTATAAGGGTAGCTTTGTCCCTGCTTTCCCACCATTCCTTTATAAACGCCGTTTTGTCTATATAAAAACTGTCATATTCCCGCAATTCATCAAAATTTTCATTTCCAATACTAACTACTCTTGCCATACTCATCTCTCCCAAAAAATACTTTCATACAATCAACAATTTCCGCACATTACTTTTTCTTTTAACATATGATAACATTCCCAAATAATAAAGTAAAGCAGGACTGCTGTTTCACAATCCTGCTTTTTTCACTTTACATATAAATAATAAATTTATTACAAACTCCCACCCTGTTTTACTAATTCATCGACACGGAATTTCCTACTTCCACATCTGCGTGCGTATTATTCTGACTGTCAGACTTCTTATCTTTGTCAGCCTGTTTCTTATCTGAACTATTGTACTTCTTATTTTTATTATCCGTACTGCCGGACCTTTTCTTCTTGCTGGCTGACTTTTTATCATGATTATCGTTTTTTATATCAGAACTGTCACTGCTATAATATATTGCTACCGGTTTACCATCATTATATTCAAATTCTATATCAGAACTGCTATCTGCTGCTATTGCATCGACATTATTTAATACTATCTTTGATTTTTTTGTTTTGTCGGCTTTTTTTGTTTTATCAGTATTATTGTTACTATTTTTAACTTCATTTGTATTGATGTTTTGCTTATCTGTATTGCCGTTACTGTTTTTAACCTCATTTACATTACTACTTTGCTTATCTGCAATACTGCCACCAGAACTGTTATCAGTTGAATTTTTACCTGCATTATCTTTTGCCGCATCAACATTTACACTTTTTCCCTCTGAATGTTTATCAGCATTAACCGGAATGGTTATACCTGCAATTCCTACTACTGCTATACATAATAATAATGGGATAATTCCCTTTTTCTTTTTTCCTGTATCCATAACTATCTCTAAACGCTCCTTTAAATCTGATTTATTTTCTTTGAATTTTTTTGTCGGAATAAATCCTGTCATAAGTAATGATAAATTTGTCCGGCTATATATTGCGGTATTTAAAATGAGCATACCGTAAACCTTTCTGTCCTCATCACCCATACCTTTTAAGACACGCTCATCACATGAGTTTTCACATTGTCTCGATATGTTCCAAGCCATCATATGTATCAACGGATTAAACCAATACAATGACTGCACAACAATAACCAGCAATTTGTACCACACATCATGTCTTTTGTAATGAACCAGTTCATGACTCAGATACATATATAGTTCATCATCACTAAACTTTTTGTCAGGCAAAACAACCTGTGGTCTTATAAACCCTGTCATCATAGGCGTATCTATACACGGGCATCTCATAAGTATTGGTGCCTTATTTATTTTAAGTTCATGTATCGCTCTTTTATACAGTGCAAGAACATGACCATCTTTCTCTGTTATCTCCCACCTTTTTATCGTACCCGCCATTTTGTAATGCTTTCTAAACGCTGTGATAAAAAATATAGAAAAACCGGCAAACCACACTATAAGTGCTGCACCTAGTATAAAATCAGAGTTAATGATACTACCACTTTCTGCTGCCGTCTGTGTTTTTGTCAAAACATCATTGCCTGCATCTGATGCCGCTGCCTGCATCATCCTTAAATTTTCTCCATTTTCCGTGTTATTTTTTATAAACATCCCGCTGTTAAATCTAAACGGTATCAGACTCCCGACAAGAAATACCAGCCACGAATAATAATAAAATCCCGCAAAATATTTCTTTAATATCACTTTGCCGATATACATATATGCCATAGCGATAACGGAGATGATTATAGAATTAAAAAATAACACATACATTACAGTAACCATATATCACCTCTCCTTATTAAGTATTTTTACAAGCTCCTGAAGTTCACCATCACTTATCTTTTTCTCTCCGTAAAAAGTATTGACAAGACTTAAAAATGAATTGCCATGATATTCCTTGACAAAATTCTCTGTCTCCACTCTCAGATACTCGTCCTTTTCGATAACAGGATAATATAATCTTTCTTTTCCTTTTTTATCAGAACTTAAAAATCCTTTTTTTATAAGACGGTTCAAAATCGAGATAAGTGTTGGAACTTTCCAGCCTTTCTCACCTCCTATCTTTTCCATAAGAATGTTCGTTGTAACAGGCGGTTCCTCCTCCCATACAGCTTTCATAACCTCAAACTCCGTGTCCGGAAGTCTTTTAATCTCTGACATATGTTCCTCCTCTCTGCACATATTTGTACTTAATTGCACACATTTTTGGACTTATTAAGTCTTACTTATTAAATCTTACTTATTAAGTTTTGTCATCTATCTCAAAACTCCCACCCTTTTTAGACACTTGTCTTATTTGTTTTTCTGTATTATACACTTGTCTAAAATAAGAGTCAATAACAAAACCACGTCTCTCTTACACTTTAAGAAATTTGTAAGATTTAACTGAGCATAAAGTAAATATTATTTCCTAAACACCAGTTTAAGCAGCTATAAAACCTTAAAGAAATGACTGTTTCATGCTTCTTTTTTCTCCAACAAAAAAAATAAAAACAGGACTGCTATGATATACTCTCATTGCAATCCTGCTTTTCGCAGCAGTTAAGCCTTGCTTTTCTTACATTCATAAACATAATTGCTAATTGTCATTCGATGCAATACAACTTTTGTTTATTTCACGGCTAAACTGTTTGTTGCTTTTTTCCCATATTTTTTCTTCTGCCTTAATATTAAAACATCTGAATTTTCCTATAATATTTCATCACGCTCTATATCCAACACATTAAATACACTATCATCCATTAATGCTGCCGACTGTTCCCATACAAGTCTGCACAATCCTTTTTTTCAATTTTATTTATACCTGATTTTTCCGTACCTTTACTAATTTTAAATTTACCCCTTAAAATTATATTAATCCCCATTCCCACCTGTCTTCACATTATACAAACATTTTTCTCAAAAGCTTTTTTAATTCTACCCATTCAATCATTTACTCTCTCACCCCGGGTAGAGTAAAGAGTGAGAGAGCCGTTTTATTCCCAAGTCCCCATTTATACAACGCTTTGCAAAAACGATGTTTCTAATAAAACAGCATCATTTTCATTATTTTTCAGTATGGTCTGATACAAACTTGTCTAAACCTTCAGGCTGTTCAGATTCATACCATAAAAGTTTACAGCTTCTTGCAGCTACAGGTGCAACCATTACTGCCAACGCACATATAGTTGTGCCATACTTTACGATAATGTCAGAAAAAATCTTTTTCATTGTCTGTCATTCTCCTTTCTTTTAAACTTCATCGGAAAACTTTTTTGAACTGCTTTCCAATGTAATTTAACTATACCACAAAAAACGAGTTGTGAACGAAATCCGGACTGAGAGGTCGAAATACAGGACTGAAATGCAAAAAAATGAGTTTTTTTGTCATTTTTACATAAAAATTTACCTCTCACACCCCAATTTTGACCTCTCAGTCCAATTCTATAGTTATTTGCAGAAAAATGTTTTATAATGAAATAACAAAATCTGAGTTATACTTTTAACAGAAAAGAGGAACAAATGATCATATCAAAAAAATTAAGTTCATCTATTGCTGATACATTATCTGCCAATAATATAATCTCCGAGCAGGAAATTCCAATTTATTCTTATTGTCTTGACTATATTATAGAATTGATTTTCCTGTTTATATTTGCCATCTTATATGGCGTTATTTCACACAAACTGCCCGAAACGCTTATATTTTTGGCTGTTTTTACACCGCTTCGCTCTTTCGGCGGCGGATTTCATGCGTCCACTCCAAAACGGTGCGCCATACTTTCACTTATCACCTTTGTATTTGTGCTTTATTCAGGTGCAATATCCTCCGCACTTACATGGCAATGGACTGCTGCCTTTGCAATATCACTGTCTGTAATAGCCATTTTGTCCCCTGTCGGCACAAAAAACAGACCTATGACTCCCGAACGAAAAAGTTCGCTCAAAAAACGCTGTTTACTGTTCTGCGTTATCTTGACAATACTTTACATATTTTTTTATTTACATGACCTGCAGCGATTATACGGAACACTTTCCATATGTATGCTGATAAATTTAGTAAATATCTTAGTGGGTTATATTTTAGAAAAAAAGACCCAAAATATTTGAATTGATGAAAGGATAAAATTATGCTCTTAAAAATCGGAATATGCGATGATGAACCTGAATATACAACAATACTTGCAGATTACCTCAAAACTTATGATATTGAATTAGAAAAAGATTTTTCATTTCAAATAGACAAGTTTACTTCTGCAAAAGAACTACTTTCTGTCTATACCTCTCCTGAGACATATCATATTTTGTTTCTTGATGTTGAAATGCCTGTGATTACAGGAATTGAGCTTGCCAAAAAAGTCCGTATGCTCGGAGACAAAAATGTCCGTATCGTATTTGTCAGCCATTATCCCGAATATATGCAGGACAGTTTTGATGTTCAGGCTTTTTATTATCTCTCAAAACCGCTCAACTACAACGATTTTTGCAAGATAATGAAAAAGCTTATCAAATCCATTGAGGAGTCCGTTATCCACAAGATAATACTTCCTACAAATACACATAAAAAAATTATTGTAAATCGTGA
>JBNMLR010000172.1:0-5166 GCA_050874945.1 Butyribacter sp.
ATGCAGAAAAACAGATAGTAATTTATGCAAAATTTAAGTTATCAGATAAAACTGTTGCTTATCTGCACACAAATATTATCGAGATAGCAAAAGAAACAGATGTTACTCCAACGGAGACACCGACAGCGACCCCAACGGCAACCCCAACAGGAACACCGAGTCCGACCCCAACAGGAACGCCGAGTCCGACCCCAACAGGACCACCGAGTCCGACCCCAACAGGAACGCCGAGTTCGACCCCAACAGGAACGCCGACAGCAACACCAACGACACCGCCGACAGATACCCCAACGGGAACCCCAACAATAGAGCCAAGCCAGACCCCAATGGAGACACCGACAACAGAGCCAAGTCAGAGCCCAACAGAAACTCCAACAACAGAGCCAAGTCAGAGTCCGACAATAGAGCCAAGTCAGACCCCAATGGAGACACCGACAACAGAGCCAAGTCAGAGTCCAACGGAGACACCGACAACAGAGCCAAGCCAGAGTCCAATGGTGACACCTACAGTAGAGCCGACAAAAACTCCTGATAAGAAACTTTCAGTAAGTTATGACAGTTCTGACAAATATGTAAAAAGCGGTACGGCATTAAATTTAAAAGTAACTGTAGAGACAGATGCCCAGTGTACTTATAAATGGTACAAAAAAGGCAGTGACAAATCATTGTCTGAAAAGAGCAGCTACAAGACACCTAAAAATGTAAAAATAGGAAAATACACCTACTATTGTGAAATATCAGCGGATGGATACGAGACTGTTAAATGCGATTTTACGGTGATAGTTTATAAGTCTGCAATTACGGTCGCATGGGGAAGTTCTACTACTTCAAAGGGAATATTTGGAACAAGTCCTAATATTAAAAAAATCACAGTGCCGTCAAAATACAGGAAAAATCTTTCTGTAAATGCAAAGAACGGAAAGATAAGTGTGAAGAAATATTTTTCAGGCAAGGCTGTTGTTACATATGTCATTGGAAAAAATAAGATTAAGATTACGGTTAAATCTAAGATTCCACAGATTAAATATACGGCAACGTATTCAAAGAAAAAACAGCAGTTGGAAGTAAAAATTAACAGCTTTGTTATGAGTAATCTAAGCCATGTATATATTATGGCAAAAGGTACTAAATGGAATTCAAAAAGCTACAGACTGGTGAAATTGCCTATTAAGAAAAAGAAAAACAGTGTGATTATAAAAGGTTATACGGTTAAAATAACAAAATTTGAAATGAAATTATTATTAAACACAAACGCTGATACTTATAAGGCATGGAAAAACAGTGAAAAATCTAAAACCAATGTAGTTAAACAGAAATAATATAAAGGTCAAAAGCAGAAAGTAATGTATGTTTATATGCAGAGTGCTATTGCCTGTATGACCTGTTAAACACCGAAAAGTTTGTGTAAAAATATACGGAAATGAGGGAACGCTATGAAAATTTGTATGGGTTGTATGAACCAGGTTTCTGACAATGACAAAATATGTCCGGCTTGCGGATATGACCAGTCGAATGTCAGGGAAAAATCATATTATCTGGATCCGGGTACTATTATCGGAGGAAAGTTCATCGTAGGTAAAGCGTTGGAGTACGGCGGATATACGGTAAAATATCTCGGCTTTGATGCCGAGGCACAGCATAAAGTCATAATAAGCGAGTATCTTCCGAGTGACTTTTCAACCCGCTCTGACGGAGAGAGTGAAGTCACCATATATTCAGGAGATGCGTACGAACAGTTTTCACATGGTCTTGAAACATTTTTAAATGAGGGAAACAAGATACAGCAGCTTGCCGATACGCAGGGAGTTGCAAAGGTTTATGACTGTATAGCTGAAAATGATACAGGGTATGTTATATCTGAGTACCTTGTGGGAACGACATTAAAAGAAGTTCTTGATACGGGAAAGGTATATAAACCTGAGGAGGCAAAACAGTTTATATCACAGATACTTATCGGGCTTATAAAAGTGCATCCGCTTGACATTATCCATTGTGATATAGCACCTGAGACTATCTTTATAACAGAGCAGGGTGAAGTGAAACTGTTAGACTTTGGTGCAACAAGATATGTAACGACGGCAAATTCAAAAAGTCTTGCCATCATATTAAAACAGGGCTATGCACCGGAAGAACAGTACAGAAGTCAGGGAAAAAGAGGTCCGTGGACGGATGTTTATGCTCTTGCGGCAGTCATGTATAGGATGATAACGGGAAAAGTGCCGCCTGAGTCTGTAGACAGAGCATTATCTGATGAGATAACAGAGCCGTCAAAATTAAACACAGGTATAAGCCAGTCGATGGAAAACGCACTTATGAATGCCTTAAATGTGTATCAGGATGACAGGACAAAGACTGCACAGGAGTTTTACAAAGAGCTTAATTCTTCTGATACAAAAAGACGCAAAGTAAAGCGTGCAAAGCGTGACACGGGAAAAATGCCTATATGGGTGAAAGGTCTTGTAGCAGTTGTAGGTGTGGCTGTTATTGCCGGAGGTGCAGTTGTGATAAAGGGACTGCATGACGGAGGAAGCAGCAATCAGGGTGCGACACAGGAAAAATTTAAGATTGTCAGCGAAGTAAAAAGCGGTGATATGACGCTTGCTGATTTTGATAAAGAGTGGACAGATTTTGGTCTTAAAAAAGAAAACAGGACTGTTGAGTACAGATATGACCCAAACAATGCTGAGGGGACGGTGCTTGAATACAATGATATGACAAATGATGTGCTTAAGGACGGAAGAACTTTGGATGAAGTGAACTCGGACATAAAGAAAAACAGGACGGTATATGCAAATGTCATAGTCGCAAGTACGAAGAATGTAACATTTTCCGAAAAGTGGCTTAAAAACTGCACCAACACAAGGTGGGCTCAAAGTGCGTCTGTCAAAAAGCGTATAAAAGCATCTAAAGATGTATATATGCAGAGCTATATACCTGACGGAGTCAGCCTGAAAAAGGGTGATGATACACAGGCTTACGGAACTTTGTCAAAGATAGTATATGACAAAAATACGATAGACCTTGATGCGATAAGAAAGAAATATGCTTCTGATACGGCTAAAGCTGACAGCGAGATAAAAAGACAGGTTGCAAAGATAAACGGAATGGATACTTCCAAGAAGAAGATTCAGTTTATATACCATACGGGTGCATATTACACAATGTCGAAAGCAAACTGTAGAAGATACGGTACATTTGAAGGAAAGAGTATATCGTCAGTTAAGTTTGTCTACAGTAAAAATCCTAAAGACCATAAAACAGGCAACAGGGCAAGACTTCGCACGCTGTCATCGGACAAATATTCAAGTGAGTATGTAAGTTTCAGATATGGCAGGGGAACTATTGTAAAAGTTCTCTCTAAAAGTCTTAAAAATAAAAAGGGCTATGACGGAAGAAATGATGATTCTGAAAACGGTGACGGAAAGCTTTTTGCCACAGTCAGAAGCCATGTATCGATAAACAGTTCACTTACTGTTGCAAGACTAAAAAGATATGCTTCAAATGCCGGTGCATCACTTGGAACAAAATATCCTGACAATTATATCGTCAAAAAAGTATGGGTGAACGGAAAGTCAAATGTTACTGAGTTTAAGCAGGGTGACAGACTTAAGATTTCTGCTGAGCCAAAACCTACACCAAAGCCGGTAGTGACAAAGAAACCTCAAGCAGCTACAAAACCAAGTGGTGGTGGAAATGGTAATAGCAGCAGCGGCAGTAACGGCTCAACCGGAAAGTCTAATAAAAATTCAAGTGGTGGTAGCAAAAAAAATAATAGTAATCAGCCTAATAATGATTCTAATAACGAACTTACAAATGGATAATAAAGGCATTACTTATTAAATCTTTCAGGAGGAAACATATATGCGATTTTGTTATAGCTGTATGCGGCAGATAGCTGACAATGCAAAGGATATCTGTCCGTATTGTAAAGAAAAATTAAATATAGAATACAATGCTGATATGTGTCTCAAGCCGGGTACGGTATTGCAGGGAAAGTTTATCGTAGGAAAACTGCTTGGTTCAGGCGGATTTGGAAATACCTATATAGGCTGGAACAACCTCTTGCAATGCAAAGTCGCCATAAAGGAGTATTTTCCAAAGCAGCTTTCCGGCAGAGAGAGAACTACGGGCACTGTATCGGTAATATCAGAGAGCGTAAGGCATGAGCGTTTTAAGATAGGTCTGCGTCACTTCCTCGAAGAAGCGAGAAGTATAGCAAATCTGCAGGATGTAAAAGGTGTTGTTCAGGTTTACAGCTTCTTTGAGGAAAACAACACCGGTTACATCGTGATGGAGTTCCTTGAGGGAATGGATGTAAAACATATCCTTAAACTTAAGGGCAACAGAGTGGAGTATGACTGGGCAAGACGAGTCGTGCTCACAATACTCTACACTCTTAAAGAAATACATAAGCGTGGTGTAATACACAGGGACATAGCACCTGACAATATTATTGTTACAAACGAAGGTGTTATCAAACTTATAGACTTTGGAGCAGCAAAATATGCCGAGCGTGTTGAAAATGAAAATACGGCGATCGTGCTCAAAGAGGGTTATGCACCTATTGAGCAGTATGGAAGAAAAGCGGTGCAGGGACCATATACGGATCTATATGCGGTAGCGGCACTTTTCTACAGAATGTTGACGGGTGCAAAACCTCAGCCTGCAAATGACAGGACACAGGAGGACAAGCTTCTTACATTGTCGGAGGTTGGAATAAATATTCCGGAGCAGGCAGAATTTGCCATAATGACCTGCCTTAACATACAGCCGCAGTTCAGGCTTCAATGTGCGGAAGATTTTATGGAGGCTCTCGATGGTAAAAATTTCGTTCCGGTATATGAGCCGGAATGGATTTTGCCAAAAGTAAAGGATGACCAGGACACGGTCGGAAACCGTCTGAAGCAGAAGTTTATGGCGATGGCTGCATGGCAGAGGGCGGCAATAATTGCAGGCAGCATGGCTGTTTGTGCAGGTGCGGTATTTGCAGGTGTAAGTGTGGCAAACGGAGTCATAAATAAAAACAGGGGTGACAATTCCGGTTCAAATGTTGAAAAGATGGCAGCATACCAGAGAGGAAACACCACCTGGGAAGAATATAAGAAAAATCTGGAAGATGCGGGATGCAAGGCAAAAGTTACATATGTATATGATAAAGCCTGTAAG
>JBNMLR010000173.1:0-5163 GCA_050874945.1 Butyribacter sp.
ATATCAGAATATTCAGAAGCAGACTACTGACACAAACGGTCAGGAAAAGCCTCTCGGTGCACAGGTTGGTCTTGGTGTAAAAGTCGCTGCTGTTGGAACAACTTTTAAGCAGGGTAATTTTGCTACTACTAATGGTGCATTTGATTTTGCGATAAACGGCAAAGGTTTCTTTATGATAGAACAGCCTGACGGAAGTATTGCATATACAAGAAACGGTAATTTCCAGCTTTCAGTCAATACGGCAGGAGGTCTTACACTTTCTACATCAGATGGATATGCCGTGCTTGATTCGACAGGAAATCCGATAACTTTTGATGCGAATGTAGATACGACAAAACTTACTTTTGACAACTATGGAAACATCAAATATGTAGATGCTACGGGAAATGCACAAAATCTTGGAATTGCCATCGGAGTTGCACAGTACAACAACCCGGCAGGTCTTGAAAAAGTGGGTGACAGTTACTATAAGGAGTCAGTTGCTTCAGGAACTCCGAGAATAGAAGGTCAGGATGCAAATCTTCAGAGAAGTATCGTAAAGAACGGTTACCTTGAAAGCTCAAGCGTACAGGCAGTTGATGAAATGGTTGATATGATCATCACACAGCGTGCCTACGAGATGAATTCAAAAGCTATCACTGCATCGGATGAGATGCTTCAGCAGGCAAACAACTTAAGATCATAAGGAGGTAGGACATGAGTTCAATTTTAGATGTTTCATCAATGTATAATGCATACTCATCAAAACTTGGTTCTACATCTGCTGATTCGCTTGAGAGTACATTAAAGAGTACTGATTCTTCCACGGATTCAGAAAAACTGATGGATGTATGCAAAGATTTTGAGTCATATTTTGTGCAAAAGATTATTGAGGAGTCAAAAAAGACACTTGATAATGAGGATGAGCAGGGCGAGTATATGCAATATTTCTCAGATACATTAAATCAGGAATATGCAAACATCATTACGGACAATGGTGGTATAGGTCTTGCACAGCAGTTATATGATTCGTTAAAAGGTACATATAACATAAAGTAAAAAATATTTACAATTTACATAGTATTTAGTTGTTGCACTTTACATGAGCCGCTGCACATTTTGTGTGGCGGCTTTGTTTTGAACGCAGAATAAGCAAAGCGGATTGCGAATGTCCGTTTTGCTAAGGAATAGAGGGTTATTATGAAACAGGTAGAGGGATATGTAGAGAGAATTACATATAGAAATGAAGATAACGGCTACAGTGTCATATATCTTTCAAACCCGGAGCCAAAAGCTGATGAGGATGACGAGGTCTGCTGTGTCGGCTATTTTTCATTTGTGTCGGAGGGAGAGTATCTTGTCATAAACGGCAGGGAGACAGTGCATAAAAGTTATGGACCGCAGATACAGGTAGAAAGTTACGAGAGTAAAAGACCGAGCAGTCAGATAGCAATAGAAAAATATCTCGGTTCGGGTGCGATAAAGGGTATCGGTGCTGCACTCGCTGCAAGAGTAGTGAGAAGATTTGGAGAAAAGACTTTTGAAATCATAGAAAATGAACCGGAGAGACTGGCTGAGATAAAAGGCATAAGCATGAAGATGGCGGTAAGCATTGCGGAGCAGTTTAATGATAAACGTCAGATGCGTCAGTCGGTCATATTTCTTCAGGAGTATGGTATATCCGTCAATATGGCAGTAAAGATATACAAATTTTATGGTGAGAAGATTTATGAGATCATGCAGCAAAATCCCTATAAACTTGCGGAAGATATAGCGGGCATAGGTTTTAAGATAGCAGACACGATAGCACTTAAAGCGGGATTTGAACAGGACAGCGAATTCAGGATTAAAGCCGGCATACTTTATGTTTTACAACTTTCAGGCTCAAACGGGCACTGTTATCTCCCGGAGACAGAGCTTGTCGATGAGACAGCGGGACTGCTTGGCATAGAAAGAGAAAATGTTGAGAGAGAGCTTGACAATCTCACTTTAAACAAAGAACTTGTGATAGAGGAATGTGACGGGGAGAGGAGACTTTACCAGAGCAATCTCTATTATATGGAGATGAACTGCGGGCGTATGCTTCACGACCTTAATATCCCCTATAAGATAAAGCCTGCCGTACTTGAAAAGAAAATAGCTGCGATTGAAAAAAAAGATAAAATAGAACTAGATAAAATGCAAAAAGATGCAGTTTTTCAGGCAGTCCAAAATGGTATCATGATAATCACAGGTGGTCCGGGAACAGGTAAGACAACGACTATAAATACGATTATCCAGATAATGGAGAGTGAGGGATTTGACATACTTTTAGCTGCACCGACAGGGAGAGCTGCAAAGCGTATGTCAGAAACCTCAGGCATGGAGGCACAGACGATACACAGGATGCTTGAGATAGACGGCGGTTCGCTTGACGATGACAGGGGCGGTATGCACTTTGAGAGAAATGAGACAAAACCGCTAGAAGCAGATGTGATAATAGTCGATGAATTTTCAATGGTCGATATTTATATGTTAAATGCCCTGTTAAAGGCTATAGTACCGGGAACGAGACTTATAATGGTGGGGGATGTGAACCAGCTTCCGTCAGTGGGACCCGGAAATGTGCTAAAGGATATGATAAAGTCTGAGTTTTGCAATGTCGTGAAATTGAACAGGATATTCAGGCAGGCGGCGGAGAGCCAGATAGTTACAAATGCCCATAAGATAAATGCCGGGGAACAGATACCTCTCGACAACAAAAACATGGATTTTTTTCATCTGGAGAGAAGTCAGAGTCAGGATGTTATAAATGTCACGGTTCAGCTTATAATGAAAAATCTGCCGCCGTATGTCGATGCGACAAGCTATGATATTCAGGTGCTCACACCGATGAGAAAAGGCGAGCTTGGAGTTGAAAATTTAAACAGGGTTTTACAGGCGTATATGAATCCTAAGATGGACGGTAAAAATGAGCATGAATTTCACGGAGTTATTTTCAGGGAAAATGATAAGGTGATGCAGATAAAAAACAATTACCAGATTAAATGGGAGAGGAAAAACCGTTTTGGTGATGTGTATGAGGAAGGAACAGGCGTGTTCAACGGTGACACCGGTATAATAAAGCAGATAATCGAGGCGGCGGAAGTCGTATATGTCGAATATGAGGAGGGCAAGGTTGTCGAGTATAATTTCAGTGATATGGATGAGATGGAACTTGCCTATGCGATAACGATACATAAATCGCAGGGCAGCGAATATCCGGCTGTCATTCTTCCGATAATATCAGGACCGAGAATGTTACTTAACAGGAATTTGTTATACACGGCTGTGACAAGGGCAAAGAAGTGTGTTACCATAGTGGGCAGCAGCGATACAGTCCGCAGGATGATAAAAAATGTAAATGAGCAGAAAAGGTATTCGACATTGTGTCAGAGAATAATAGAAATGGGGGAGTATAAATAGAAAGAGCAAAGATTATAAAACAGGCAGTGGAGGGATTTGCGGATATTTTATATCCGTGCAGATGCCCCATATGTGATGATGTACTAAGCATAGGCATAAAAACAACATTATGTCTAAAATGTATAGAGCGTGTGGAGAGAGTGACGGAACCGTCGTGCATGAAATGTGGTAAACCGCTTGAAGATGAAACAATGCAATACTGTTATTCATGCAAAAATTCTCAACATTCGTATGTGCAGGGCAAGGCGGCATTTGTTTATAACAGAAGTATGAGAAAATCTGTTGCGGCATTTAAGTATGGGACAAGAAAAGAGTACGGCAGATATTATGCCGAAGAACTTGTGAAAAAATACGGGAATTGGATTGAGAAAACAGGAGCACAGGCATTTATTCCGGTTCCGATACATAGAGAGAGATACAAAAAAAGAGGTTACAATCAGGCAAAAGTCATTGCGGATAATATAGCAAAAGAAACAGATATTCCGGTTATCGATGATTATCTTATAAGAATAAAAAATACTGAAGCATTAAAGGAATTAAGTGCGGCTGAGAGAAAAATAAGTTTGGAAGATGCTTTTTTGGTATCGGAAACAAGCAAATTGTTGTATCGTAATTTAAGGTGTGTTATAATCGTAGATGATATATATACAACAGGAAGTACGATTAATGAATGTGCTGATACGCTAAAGAGAGCAGGAGTATCAAAAGTTTATTTTTTGTGTGCCTGCATAGGAAAAGACCAAGGAGGGGAATAGATATGGATGTAAGAAATTGTAAAAATTGTGGAAAGTTATTTCAGTTTGTGGGCAAACCGATATGCCCTGCGTGCAATAAAAAACTTGAAGATAAATTTTTTCAGGTAAGAGATTATATATACGAAAATCCGACTGCCACTATGAGTAAGGTATCTGAGGAGATGGAGGTGCCTATTCAGCAGATAAAAAAATGGGTGAGAGAGGAAAGACTTGCATTTTCAAAGGATTCAGGTATTACAATATCGTGCGAAAAATGTGGAAAAGCCATTCTTACGGGAAGATTTTGCAAGGAATGTAAGAAAACAATGCAAAATGATCTGTCTCAGATGTATGGAACTGAAAATACGGTCAAAAAGAGTGCGACAAAAGATCCTAACGGCAGAATGCGTTTCCTAAAGAACTGATAAACGGAGCAGGATGTGAAAGGGGGAGCGATTTGACGGAAATGAAGGTTGGAAAAATATTTGATGATGCATTTATATCGGTTTCAAAAAAGCTTATATCCTTAGAGTTAAGGCGAAAAGATGAAGAGATAATGGGTGTAAAATGTCTGGAATTTGTCAAAACTAAGGGTAAGTTTAATTCAACGATAATTTGCGGGTTTTCGTCAGATATATTTGATGCGATAATAATTGGAATGAATGATGGAAAGATGCCGTCAGAGGATGAAAAAGTATTATATATAAATGAGTACGTAAATATAATATGTGGGCGGGCATTGTCCGAAATAAATAACAGACTAGGCAGATCATCAAGACTTACGGTACCTATGTTGTGTTCTGATAAAGAGAGTATTGATATTGATGATTCTGAGATGGAAAACGAAGTTTTATTTTATGAAACAGAATTTGGAAATATAGAAGTTTGCATTTATTATAAAATTACATAATTATGCAAAAGTGAAATGCAGATAGCAATCAGCAGTATTATATTGCAGCTGGTACACAAAAAGATATGTATATTAAATAAGGGTTCTGCGTGTAAA
>JBNMLR010000174.1:0-5151 GCA_050874945.1 Butyribacter sp.
GCTAAATACACATATGTCAGGAAAAAATATTCACCTGATGAAGCTGCATCAGAATTGAAATATAAATATAAGGATTATATCCGAAAAAAACAAAAAAACGGTTATAAACTTATTGACAGCAGTTTCAGGGTTGACGATGAAACTGCGGGATATAAGGCAGCGGGTAAACTCGTGTGGCTTAAAAGGCAGACGCATTATGAGAAAATCAGACAAAAAAGGAATATGAAAAATGGCAATAATGGAAACAGTTCTGGAAATACCGGCTGAACATGAGAGAAATATATTTGGAAGTTTTGATTCAAATATAAAAAAGATAGAAAAAAATCTTAATGTGACTATGGTCGCAAGAGATGGAAATTTAAAACTTGTCGGAGAGAGTGCAAGCGTAAAGCAGGCGGAGAGCATCCTTATGGAACTGCTCGAACTTTCTAAGAGAGGAAACACCATAACGGAACAGAATGTCAATTATATACTTGCCCTTTCAATGGAACACAGGGAGGGTGAGGTCGTTGAACTCGACTCGGATATAGTGTGCAGGACGATACAGGGCAAACCGATAAAGCCTAAAACATCCGGACAGAAAAATTATATAGACCTCATAAGAAAAAAGATGATAGTATTTGGTATAGGTCCGGCGGGAACAGGAAAGACCTATCTTGCCATGGCTATGGCGATAGAGGCATTTAAAAAGGATGAGGTCAATAAGATAATCCTCACAAGACCTGCTATCGAAGCGGGGGAGAAGTTAGGTTTCCTGCCCGGAGACTTGCAAAGCAAAGTAGACCCGTATTTGCGGCCTCTGTATGATGCATTATACCAGATAATGGGTGCGGAAAGTTATCTTAGAAATACTGAAAAAGGTCTTATCGAAGTTGCACCGCTTGCGTATATGCGAGGAAGAACACTTGACAATTCATTTATCATACTTGACGAGGCTCAGAATACCACACCGGCTCAGATGAAGATGTTCCTTACACGAATCGGTTTCGGCTCAAAAGTCATCGTTACAGGTGATCTTACACAGAAAGATCTGCCAGGCTCTACAAAATCGGGACTTGAACAGGCACTTGAGGTGCTTGGAAAAGTTGAAGATATAGGATTTGCTTATTTGACAAATAAAGATGTCGTGAGACATCCGTTAGTACAGAAGATCGTATCTGCTTATGATGATTACGAGAAAAAGATGGAAAGAAGAAAGAAGATAAATGAATCAAAAGAGAATGAGCGAAGAACGAACAGAAGAAAATAAACTGCTTGGAAATAAAGCTGTTTTTTATGTCATATATATAGCCCTCCTTATAGAAGCTGTTATTATGGGGAAAATAAAAGGGCTGGATTTTACGCAAAATCTTGTAAACATTGTGACGGCTGTTACGTGTATTATATTTTTGCGGTCGTTTTATGAGCATGAAATTTTCAGGCGTGCAGAAAGAAAAAACAGGGAAAATATATATTCAAATGTTCTTTATGCTTTTAATATAATTCTTTCGATGCTGCTCATATTTATAAACGAATATCAGTTTATAGGGTGTCTGTGGCTGGTGTCAGTTGCGGTCATATCAGCGGTCGATGGCATGAAACACGGAATAGTATGCTATATCCTGTGTATTGTTCAGTATATATTGTATTCAGGCGAATATACAGGTGACAAAAATATACTTTTGCATTATGTAGTAATCGGTGCGGTTATGGTGCTGATGTTTGCAGAAAACACAATGCAGGAACTTGTATTTTCGGGATTGTCACTGCCTGTATTTTCTGCTGTCTTTGTTATGGTAAGATATGGTTTTGATATGCGAAAGATTAGTGCAGGTAAAGCATATGTGATAACGCAGATTTTATCGGCGGTCGTTGTTGTGCTGATAACTCTCATAGTAAGGCATACAATAGAACAGCTTGAAAATAATGCCACGGGTGCAGCTTACGGCAGAAAAACGGTTATACCTGAGGAACTTTTAGATGAAAACTGCGAACTTATGACAGAGCTTAAAAACTTTTCTGAAAGACTGTATATACATTCGGCGGCAGTAGGCAGGATGTCAGAGGGTGTCGCTAAAGATATGGGATATGACAGCGTTCTTGCGAAAGCGGGAGGAATGTATCACGAACTCGGCAGGATAAAAAAAGATGATTTTGAGGAGTTTGTGAGAGAAAGGGCAGAAAAATATGGATTTTCCAATGCTCTGACAGGACTTATCATACAAAATTACAGGAAGAAACCTAAAAATAAAGAGGCGGGGGTCGTCATGCTTTCAGACAGCATTGTCTCTATGCTGGAATATTTTGAAAAAAATACGGACAAGCCAATGCCTGCAAAAGAAAAGATAATAGAAGGAATATTTTTAAACCGTTTAAAGAAAGGAAATCTTTCAGGATGCGGTTTTGGTGATGATGAGTTAAAGAAATTAAAGGAAACATATGAAAGATTTATGTGAAATTTGCAAGTTTAAGATATTGATAGTGGAGGAATAAATGACTATATTAATGGAAGACGAACAGGAACTTGATATTGGTTTCGATTATGAAAATGTACTCAGACAGGTTATAGAAAAAGCCTTGGAACTTGAAAAGTGTCCGTATGAGTGTGAGGTTAATGTAACTTTCACTGACAATGAGGGAATAAGAAATATCAACAGGGAGTTCAGGGAACTGGATGTTCCTACGGATGTGCTTTCATTTCCAATGGTTGATTATGAGACTCCGGCTGATTATGACATTCTTGAGAGTGACGAGGCTCTTGCCATGTATTTTAATCCTGAAAGCGGAGAACTTCTGCTTGGCGATATTGTCATATCGGTAGAGAGAGCTTTAGAACAGGCAGAAAGTTACGGTCATTCCATAAAAAGAGAAATATGTTTTCTGACGGCGCACAGTATGCTGCATCTTCTCGGCTATGACCATATGGAGGACGATGAACGCATTGTCATGGAGAAAAAACAGGAAGAAATTCTTAATGCACTTGGGATAAAAAGAGATTGTTAAAGGGGAAAAACAGTAATGGAAACAGGTAAGAACAATAAAGCGGCAAGCGGATTTCTTAAGCAGGGAAGTATATTGGCAGTTGCGTCAATACTTGTAAGACTTATAGGTATGATATACAGGATGCCGATGGCAAATATAATCGGTGATGAGGGAAACGGTGTATATTCGGCGGCTTTTGAGATATACAATATTCTTTTGATAATTTCATCATACGGTATGCCTATGGCTGTTTCAAAAATGGTTTCGGCAAAAATCTCTCAGAAGCGTTATAAAAGTGCATATACGATATTCAGATGTTCCATGACGGTTTCAATATGTACCGGTGGAATAGCAGCATTGTTTGTATATTTCGGGGCAGACTGGATAGAAGCAAAATTCTTCTCTAAATACAGCGGTATAGCCGTACCGCTCAGAGTCTTGGCTCCTACAATATTTATAGTTGCAGTCATGGGTGTGTTCAGAGGTCTTTTTCAGGGGCACAGGACGATGCTTCCGACAGCAATATCACAGATATTTGAACAGGTTGTAAATGCGTTTGTAAGTGTCGGTGCGGCATATTTCTTTATGCGTGCACACAGTGCATCACCGAAACTTCCTGCATGGGGAGCAGCCGGCGGAACTCTCGGAACCTGTATAGGTGCGGCAACAGCACTTATAATCCTTTTATTTATATATATGATGTATCGTCCGGTTATGAGAAAGCAGGCAAAAAGGGACAAGGTCACAACAGGGGAGTCTTTAGCACAGACATACAAGATAATATTTGTGACACTCGTTCCAATAATACTCAGTCAGACGGTTTACCAGTTGAGCGGGATAATCGATGTAACTATTTTTAACAATGTAATGGGAACTCTTGGTTATTCTGACAAAGTGGTAAAGACGATGCAGGGAATATACAGCACAAAGTACAGACTGCTCGTGAGTGTGCCTATTGCCGTTTCCACTGCCATAGCATCATCAATGATACCAAATCTCGTATCATCGGTGGCAGCGGGAGATATGGCGGATGCCAGAAAGAAAACGGACATGGCGATAAAGTTCAATATGATAATAGCATTTCCGTCAGCTATGGGACTTGCAGTTCTCGCAAGACCTATAATCACACTTCTTTTCCCGTCATCTGACATAAACACGGGAAGTATGATGATGGTGATAGGTTCATCGTGTGTCATTTTTTACGCATTATCGACCGTGACGAGCGGAGTATTACAGAGTATAGATAAAATGGGACTTCCGGTAATTCATTCGCTTGTATCGCTTATCATTCATATTGTGTTCGTATATGTGCTTCTTAGATGGACAAGTCTCGGAGTATATGCACTTGTGCTTGGCAATGTCACATATCCGCTTATAGTGTGTTTCCTCAATGGAAAGTCAGTCGCAAAATATATGAAGTACAAACAGGAGACTACAAGGACATTCTGCGTTCCGCTTCTTGCTTCATTTGTCATGGGTATAGCGACATATGCAGTCTATAAGGTGTTTGTGATACTCACGAGTAAGGCATATATAGCTATACTTCCGGCACTGGTTGTCGCAGTTTCAGTCTATTTTGCACTTGTACTTAAGATGCATGGACTAAGCAGAAAAGAATTATATGAATTCCCTATGGGAAGAAGAATGGCGAAAGTTGCAGATAAATTTCATTTGTTAGGATAATTCCGGTGAAAGGCAGGTGACGTGTTATGAGAAAGATAACAAGGGAGGCAATAAAACAGTATGCGTCCTCCGACAGGGTTTATTACAGGGGAATGCGTTACTATGCTGCTCATGCCGTTTCAAATGTTACATGGAATGACAATTTAAAGCAGTATAAAGGAATCGTAAAGGGCAGTAACCAGTATATAGTTACTGTTGCGGTTGAGGATGACGGAAACATACAGTATTCGTGTAATTGTCCGTCTCATGTTAAATTGTCAGGAGCGTGTAAGCACGTTATAGCCATGATGCTTTTTATTGCTGACTATCAGCAGCGTGAAAATGCAAAGGTCAACCTCAATGAGGAGGACAGGGTGGCATATAATGTAGTTGAATATTTCAGGAAAAGAGAATATAACCATCTTACTCCGAACTATTTTCAGCTTAAATTAAATATTTCGATACCTGAATTTATGAAAAGTACAAATTCGAGGGCGTATGTAAGTTTTGAAGCCGGTGAACATAAGA
>JBNMLR010000175.1:0-5151 GCA_050874945.1 Butyribacter sp.
CCTACATCCTTTGTCTGACCTATCTCTAATGTTATATTTTCCGCGGCATCGACAACAAGACTTCTCTTATTAAGTGAATGGGCACATATAGGGGTCACGACCATAGCCTTTAAATTAGGCACCATAACCGGACCTCCTGCAGAAAGATTATAACCTGTCGAACCTGTCGGTGTCGATATTATAAGACCGTCTGCCCGGTAAACATCTGCAAGTTCATTTTCAAGATAAACTTTTACCGTTATAAGCCTGCCGCTGCCTCTTTTGCTCACCACTATGTCATTTAGTGCATAACATGACGAACGGCTGTCCGGCTGTTTAAAATATGAGATTTCCTTAAGCATCATCCTTGACTCTATCGCATAGTCACCTGCGAGAAGCTTGTCAAGTGCAGCAAATACTTCCTTATATTCGACCTCCGTGAGAAAACCGAGATTTCCGGTATTTACTCCTATTATAGGAAGTTCCGTGTGCACAAGGTCTATCGCCGCCTGTATCATCGTTCCGTCACCGCCTAGTACAATGGCACATTCCGTCTTGTCGTCTATATGTCTTATATCGGTAAAATGTCTTATTCCTGCTGACTGTGTCAGTTTGTTTTCAAGTATCGTGCACACACAGGCTTTACTTTCAAGATATTTTTTTATCTCAGATGCCTTCTCATAATTATCTTTCTTGTCACTGTTAGTTATAATACAAAAAAATGTCATTTTTTTGCTCATTCGGGACTCTCCTTTGCAGTCGTCATACTTTTTTATAAATTTATAAATCTAATTTCTGATGTGCCTGTTCTACCGTCTCCCGTGCAAGTTTGTCATATTTTTCATTAAATATTCTCTCTGCCATATCTTTTTCTTCATCGGTAATCTCACATACGGTGTCATTTCTGTCCGTGTCCTTTTCTATGTAGAGAAGATATTCTATATTTCCCTCAGGTCCTTTTATAGGTGAAAAGCTTAGTTCAAGCACCTTAAAGCCTATTGCCATAGCGTATATCATGACATTTTGCACTACTTCAAGATGTACTTTTTTGTCTCTCACTACACCTTTTTTCCCAACCTTATCCTTTCCTGCTTCAAACTGAGGTTTGATAAGACATACGACCCTGCCGTTATCTGCCAGCAGATTTCTCACCGGAACAAGCACCTTTGTGAGCGAGATAAAAGCTACATCTATCGAAGAAAATCCTATATCATCAGGCACATCCTCATGTGTTACATATCTGATGTTCGTCTTTTCCATAGACACTACTCTCTCGTCCTGTCTTAACTTCCACGCAAGCTGGTTTGTTCCAACATCTATCGCATACACTTTTGCTGCTCCGTTCTGAAGCATACAATCCGTAAAGCCGCCTGTCGATGAACCTACATCCATACATATCCTGTTCTCAAGCGGCACCTGCCAAAGCTCCATTGCCTTTTCCAATTTGTAACCGCCCCTGCTGACATATTTCATCGGAGTTCCTTTAACTTCAATCTCCACATCCTCATCAAATGTACTTCCTGCCTTGTCTTCCCTCTGTTCTTTTACAAACACGTTTCCTGTCATTATTATCGCTTTCGCTTTTTCTCTCGATTCCGCAAGACCTCTCTTTACGAGAAGCACATCAAGTCTTTCTTTTTTCTTATGCTCTTTCATGCTGCCTCCAATTAATCTTTACTGTCCGCACCTGTAAAGTCTATTATTTTTTGTGCTATGCTCTCTGCATCTATCTTATATTTCTTTTTTAACATTTCAACACTTCCATGCTCGATAAATTTATCAGGCAGTGCTATATTTCTTATAAACGGCATCTGCTGTGCATTTTCCTGATACCAGTGAGAAACACTCTCTCCAAAGCCGCCTGCGAGGATTCCCTCCTCCATCGTTATTATATAGCGGTGGGTTCTCCCTATATCGGAGAGCATTTTTTCATCAAGCGGTTTTACAAACCTTGCATTTACAATAGTCACATCAAAACCATATTGCAAAAGTATCTTCCTTACTTTTACCGCTGTCTCTACCATACTTCCGACGGCAAGCAGTGCAATATCAGAACCATCGTATATTTTTTCGCTCTTTCCGTACTCTATTTCCCTGTCATACTCCTTAAGACCCGTATATGCCTTTCCTCTGGGGTATCTTATCGCTATCGGACCGTCAAAACCTGCCGCAAATTCAAGCATCTTTTCTAATTCCGCAACATTTTTTGGTGCCATAAGCGTCATATTTGGCATACTGTTAAAATATGATATGTCAAACATTCCCTGATGTGTCTCGCCGTCACTTCCGACAAGACCCGCCCTGTCAACTGCAAATATTACCGGCAGTCTGCCTATACAAACATCATGGAGTATCTGGTCATATGCTCTCTGAAAAAATGTCGAATATATCGCAACAATGGGTTTCATGCCCTTTGAAGCCATACCCGCCGCAAAAGTAACGGCGTGCTCCTCCGCTATCCCAACATCAAAAAATCTTTCTGGAAATCTTTCTGCCATACGGCTTAGTCCCGTTCCCGACGGCATTGCCGCAGATATTGCAACTATATTCTCATCCTTATCAGCAAGTTCGACCAGCTTTCTGCTGAACACATAAGTGTATGTCAGATATTTTTCTTTATTTTTAAGCGTTCCGTCGCTCGGCTTAAACGGTGCCACACCATGAAAAGCCGATGGGTCTTCCTCCGCTGGAAGATACCCTTTTCCCTTTTTGGTACAGACATGAACTATCACGGCTTTTTGCATTTTTGAAGCATTTTCAAAAGCACTTACCATCTGTTTTACATCGTGCCCGTCTATAGGTCCGATATAAGTTATCCCCATGTCCTCAAACAACATTCCCGGCACAAAAAGTCTTTTGACTGCGTCCTTTGCACCCTTGATACTGTCGGCAAGAGCATTTCCTATATGCGACATTTTTCTTAATTTTGTCTCCACATCCTCTTTAAGCTCCGTATAATTGTTGCTTGTCCTTATATTTCCAAGATATTTTGACATTCCACCGACATTTTTAGATATAGACATTTGGTTGTCATTGAGAACGATAACAAGATTTGATTTCAATCTCGCCGCATTGTTTAGTGCCTCAAATGCCATTCCTCCCGACAATGCACCGTCACCTATAACTGCAAAAACCTTATTTTTTTCTTTTTTAAGGTCTCTTGCTTTTGCCATTCCTATCGCAAGACTTATGGATGTTGAACTGTGTCCCGTATCAAATGCATCACAGTCACTTTCGCTTCTCTTTGGAAATCCGCTCATGCCGCCAAACTGTCTTAGGGTGTCAAACCCCTCTTTTCTGCCTGTAAGAAGTTTATGTGTATAACTCTGATGACCTACATCCCAGACTAAACTGTCCTTTGGAAAATCAAGACATAAGTGAAGTGCCATTGTAAGCTCGACCGCACCGAGATTTGACGCAAGATGACCGCCTGTCATGCTTATCTTGTGAACTAAAAACTGCCTTATCTCTTTTGCGAGCAGCCTGTACTCTCTAGGGTCAATCTTTTTTATATCATTTGGTTCATTTATCTGATTTAATAATCGTCCCACTTTACTCTCCATTCTACTGCTTCTCTTTTTATAAACAGTAACTATTTTCTTCTGTTTATCAGCTTTTCTGTCAATGTATATAAAAACTCATTTTTTACCTCTAATGTATCAAGTATCGAAAGTGCATTTTCAGAATATTTTTTTACATCACTGTGAGCCTTTTCAATACCGTAAAGTGATACATATGTAGTCTTGTCATTTTTCTCATCACTGTGCACCGGTTTTCCAAGTTCTGATGTTGTACTTGTAATATCGAGTATATCATCCTGTATCTGAAATGCCATACCTATGTTTAATCCGGTTTTTTCCATAAGCTCTATGTCTTTCTCACTTGCTCCGGCAAGTGCCGCACCGACCATAAGTGAAGCCTCTAAGAGTGCACCTGTCTTTAATCTGAAAATAAAATCGAGCTGTTCTTTATCAGGCTTTTTTCCTGTCAGCTCAACATCGACAACCTGTCCGCCTACCATTCCGGTTATTCCTGCTTTTTTTGCCAGTATCTCCAATGCCTTAACGGCACTGTCTTTATCTTTTGCAGCTACAACACCTTTGACAGCCGTTTCATAGGCATAATTTAACAAAGCATCGCCGGCAAGTATTCCCATATCCTCACCAAACACTACATGGGTTGTCTTTCTTCCTCTCCTGTACTCGTCATTGTCCATAGCCGGAAGGTCATCGTGAACCAGCGAATATGTGTGTATCATCTCTATCGCAGCCATAAACGGTTCAATGACTTTTTCGTCCTTACCTCCAAACATTACATATGACTGGTGCATCATCATCGGGCGAAGTCTCTTTCCTCCTGCCATCACACTGTACTCCATCGCATCATAGATAGTTTTCTGATATGACGGTGCTTTAGGAAGATATTTTTTTAAAACTTCTTCTATATATAATATGTTTTTTTCCTGCTCTTTCTTAAAACATTCCTGTTCCATTAACTCCATGCTCTAGTCCCCCTATTCCTCTTCAGTCTCAACAACCGTCAGTTTCTTTTCAACTTTATCTATCGTCTCATTGCATTTTTTAATGAGTTTCATTCCATCTTCATATTTTTTAAATGAGTCCTCAAGCGAAAGTTCTCCACTCTGTAATTCAAGTATAATATCATCCAGACTTTCAAAGCATTCCTCTAATGACATTTTCTTTGCCGCCATATCTGACCTCCAAATCTCACGCTTTTTCTTTCGACGAGATAACAGCCTTTGCATATCCGTCTTTAAATGCAAGGTTTATCTGTTCGCCCTTATCTATATCATCTACTGAATTTATATTTTTTCCGTTTTCATCCGACACATACGCATAACCGCCCTGCAGTTTATAAAGAGGTGATAGCCCCTTCATCTCCTGCACATAAAGTTCTAACTGGTGTTTTGACGATATAAGTTTCTGCTTAATAAGTCCCTCTAACTTTTCCTGAACATCAGCAATATACATCCTGCGCTCATTTATAAGATTTTGCGGACTTTCATGCAAAAGCATCGTCATATACTGAGCTAGTTTTAATTTTTTTATCTTTAATAAATTTGCCATCTGCCAGTTTAGAGAATGCCTCGCTTCTCTTAAGGCAATGACTGTCTCACGGTACGAATACACTGCAAGCTCTGCTGCCGCAGAC
>JBNMLR010000176.1:0-5141 GCA_050874945.1 Butyribacter sp.
AGTAAGCAGTGAGCGGATTGCAAAAATCCTCTTGAATAGTTTTTTATTATAATTTTTGTTTTAGAATAAAAATTATAATGTAATAGAGTATTTTTAAATTTTCCCACAACTTTCTCTTACCACAAGTTCACACGGTATTTTAGCCTTAAGCGGGGTCTTTATACTAAGATTTGAAGCGACATATACAAGATTTGCCCCGTGTTGTCCCATATCATATGCAGGTGCATGGATTGTGGTGAGCGGCGGTGTGATGTAGGCACTTGTCTCCTCATCATTAAATCCGATAATGGATATATCATCAGGGATTTTTAGTCCGTTTTCACGGATTGCTTTCATGGCACCGAGTGCGATAACATCATTTGCTGCAAATACGGCGGTCGGAATATTGTTCTCACGGAAAAGTTCATTCATCATGTCAAATCCCGATTCAAAAGAGAAACTTCCTTCTTTAAAATAAGTTTCACAATCCATTTTTCTGTGATTCATATATTTTTTGTAGGCTGTGGTGCGGGCATCGGTTATAAGCTCGTGTTTGCCGACATATTCTTTTCCACCTAAAAATGCAATTTTACTGTGTCCAAGTTCTGTCAGATAATCAAGTGCACTGTAGACGGCGTGTTCAAAATCCATTGATAATGAAGTAATGTTAAACTCATCTACTGCCATATCAAGAAAAACAATATTGCTGCATATGTTTATAAAATTTTTGATTTCAAGACGGCTGAATTTACCGATACATATAAGACCGTCAACTTTATTTAGTTTAGAAAAATATTCTGAATCACCCGGAAATACACGGAGTATATTTATATTATTTTTAACGCAAAAATCTTCAACGCCCTGTCTTGCTTTAAGATAGTAGTTGTCTTTTAATTCCTCCTCGGCTGAAAACCACAAAACAATTCCCATAGTAAAAGAATTTCCGGTTACGGGGGTGTTTGCTCTTGGTATTTTCCTGTAATCTAAATTTTTGGCTGTCTCTAAAACCCGCTTTCGTGTCTCAGCGGAAACATGAAGCGTTGTATCGTTGTTTAATATTCTTGAAACTGCACCGGGAGAAACTCCGGCAGCTTTGGCTATATCACGGATTGTAGGCATATTTATAAAAATCGTCCTTTCTGGTAGTCTGATTTATTGGTATAACTCTAGTGTATTTTTACTCTGATGTTTACTAAACATATGGTAACACAATATGCTGAGAATGTCGAGTATATTTTAAAGTAAACGATAAAGTTTGTAACAGTTACCCGTTTTATTTCTTATGTTAATAAAAGTGTCGGTCTATATTTCGTAGTGTTTATTTGTTTTAATATGATAAAAGAAAGTCTGACTTTTTCTGTAAAATACAGCTGATTACATAAAAGAAAGCATATTTCCTACTGCATAAATATATCTGGAAATGCAACAGATAAACTAGGATAGTGGTTCAAGTATTGTTAATAGGTCAGGTATTATGATAAAAGTTTAGTAAAAAATAGTAAACTTTTATTGACATTATAATAAATTGGCATTATATTAGAAATAAAGTGGATATTCGTAATCTGCTCTGCTATTTGCGATAGCATTAAAATGTTGAAAGATTTAGCGTTATGTTGAAAGAAAATAATGTGCTCTCGGAATTTTCTGAACGAAGAATTTCGAGATGGATTTTTGATATACAATGACATTTTCGCAGTGCGTACACGGTGTGTACGACGAGAAAATGGAAACAGTATATTGGAAATGCAGCCGAAATGACTCGTTTTGAGAAGGTACCGAGAGTACATATAAAAATTGGGAGGATTTTGTGCATGAAAAAAACAAATGAAATAAAAGAAGCATTAAAGAACGGTGATTACAAGGACTTATTGACAGATATTTATATTGATGAGAGCAAGATAGAGTATCAGACAGAGCGTTATATAAAAGCGATTGAAAAGTTTGAAAAACTTTATGGTGAGGGGGATGCAGCAATTTACAGTGCACCGGGAAGAAGTGAGGTCGGAGGAAACCATACAGACCATCAGCACGGTGAGATTTTAGCGGCATCTATCAATCTTGATGCAATCGCAGTTACAAGAAAAACAGATGACAACATGATTCATCTTATCTCAGGTACATATAAAGAAATTGTCATTGATGTAAATGATATTTCATATAAAGAAAGCGAAAAGGAAACTACAAAAGCCCTGATAAAAGGTGTGCTTAAAGGTGCAAAAGACCACGGTTTTGATATTGGCGGATTTACTGCATATGTCACAAGTGATGTGCTCATAGGAGCAGGCTTGTCTTCATCGGCAGCATTTGAAACGGTTGTGGGAACTATTATTTCACAGCTTTACAATGACGGAAAAATGGATGCTGTCACGATTGCTATTATCGGTCAGTATGCGGAAAATGTATATTTTGGAAAACCTTGCGGACTTATGGATCAGATGGCTTGTTCTGTCGGAAGTCTTGTCCATGTTGATTTTGCAAAACCAAAAGAACCGGTTGTTGAAAAGGTTGAATTTGACATGAATAAGTATGGTTACAGTTTATGTATCACGGACACAAAAGGTTCTCATGCAGACCTTACGGCTGACTATGCGGCAGTACCGCAGGAGATGAAAGAGGTTGCGGCTTATTTTGACAAAGAAGTTCTTCGGGAAGTATCAATGGACGATGTGATAGAAAATATAGCCGAGATTAGAAAAAAATGTGGTGACAGAGCCGTGCTTCGTGCAATTCATTTTATAAATGAAAATAAGCGTGTCCAAAAAGAAGCAGATGCATTAAAAGCAGAAAAGATTGACGAATTTTTAGAACTTGTAAAAGAGTCGGGAGATTCATCATACAAGTATCTCCAGAATGTATATACGGTAAACGACATAAAACATCAGAATGTATCACTTGCACTTGCGATAAGCGACACCGTGCTTGATAGAGAAAAAGGAGTATGTCGTGTGCATGGCGGCGGATTTGCAGGAACAATACAGGCATTTGTTAAAAATGAAGCCGTACCTGAATATCTTGAAAAGATGGATAAGGTGTTTGGAAAAGGTGCGTGCAATGTGCTTAAAATTCGTAAGTACGGTGGAAGGAAAGTGATTGATTAAAGAGATGGTATTTGCAAAACTGAATGTAAGTTGTGCTAATTGTATTAATATAACAAATAATATCGTCGGCACGCTTGCGCTATGTTGTCACTCGTAACAGTACATAAGTCAGCAAAAAACGCTGACTAAGTGCTGACGGTGACAATAATACCGACTAACATTATTTGTTATGTTTAATACAATTTAATTACATATCAAGATAGTTTTGCAAAGATTAAATGGATAATAGATGAGATAAAAATTAAAGTTGATAATAAATGACAATTGTTGTGCTGTATTCTCTGTTTGAAGAAGAAACAGGCATACAGGATTGCGGAAAATAGCAGGAGGATATGAGAGTATGATTACTAAATATATCAGCGAACTTGTTTCATATGGAAAAGCTAATGGCTTGATTGAGGAATGTGATGAAATTTATGTTTCAAATAAACTTTTAGAATTGTTTGATGTGATGGAATATGATGTAAAGAATGAAAATTCTGATATTCAGGATTTGAGTGAGTCGCAGAATTGTGAAAAATCAGAAGAGAAACATGAGGTTACATCATTCAGACCGGTTAATGAGATACTTGAAGATATGATGAAGTATGCCTTTGAGAATGGTATTATGAAAGAGGACACGATTACTGCAAAGGACTTATTTGATACAAAAATAATGGGCTGCATAACTCCTGCACCGAGCATTGTGAGAAAAGAATTTAAGGATAAATATGCGGTTTCTCCAAAGGCGGCAACTGATTTTTATTATAATTTCAGTCAGGCAACCAATTATATAAGAAAAGACAGGATTGCAAGGGATGAAAAATGGGTTACTGATACGGAATACGGCGAGATTGATATTACAATAAATCTTTCAAAACCGGAGAAAGACCCAAGAGATATTGCAAAGGCTGGAAAAGCTAAAAAATCCGGCTATCCGGCTTGCCTTTTGTGCAAGGAAAATGAGGGATATGCAGGTCATTTTTCACACCCTGCAAGACAAAATCACAGGATTATTCCTGTTACTTTAGACGGACAGCAGTATTATATGCAGTATTCACCATATGTTTATTCTAATGAACATTGTATTATATTTAATGCAGAGCATACACCGATGAAGATAGACCATGCCGTATTTAAGAAAATTCTTGATTTTGTAAGACAGTTTCCTCATTACATGGCTGGCTCAAATGCAGACCTGCCTATAGTCGGAGGATCTATCTTAAGCCATGACCATTTCCAGGGCGGCGGCTATACATTTGCAATGGCAAAAGCTGATTACGAAAAGACATTTGTAATTCCGGGATTTAAAGATGTAAAAGCAGGAATTGTAAAATGGCCTATGTCTGTAATCCGTTTACAGGGTGAAAATGCAGACAGTATAGTAAATGCGGCAGACCATATTCTCACAAGCTGGAGAGCATACACCGATGCAGACGCATTTATATTCAGCGAGACAGACGGAGAACCACACAACACGATAACCCCTATCGCCCGTATGCGTGATGGAAAATACGAACTCGACCTTGTACTCCGTAATAACATCACAACTGAGGATGCACCGTGGGGAGTTTACCATCCGTCAGCAGATCTTCACCATATCAAAAAAGAAAACATTGGACTTATCGAGGTAATGGGACTTGCGGTACTTCCGGCAAGACTTAAAAAGGAAATGAGCGACCTTGCAGATGCAATATTAAACCACAAAGACATTCGTGCGGATGAAATACTTGAAAAACACGCTGACTGGGTAGACGGGTGGATAGGAAATTATACGATAACTCCGGAAAATATAATGGACATAATACATGATGAGATAAGCAAAGTATTTGTCAAGGTGCTTGAATGTGCAGGAGTTTATAAACGCACGGAAGATGGACAGAAAGCATTTATGAGATTTGTGGAGAGTTTGTAGGATGAAAAATTCAATATAAGATACAGTAAAATAAATTTAGTATTTGAATTTACAGAAGATACAAAAATGCCGGAAAATAAATAATAATTAATTAGAAAAGTAAAGCAAACAATGATAAAATCGCCATTTACAGCAGTTAAGTGGCGATTTTTTTGTATGTTATTAACAAA
>JBNMLR010000177.1:0-5139 GCA_050874945.1 Butyribacter sp.
ATATAAATTTGTGCTTTTGAGCACTTGCCATAACAAATAAACATAACGAGAGAAATGAGGGATAAAATGAGTGAGATAAAAAAAGAAAATCCGTTGGAGATACTTCCGATAAACAAACTGCTGGTAAAATTTTCAATACCAAGCATAATTGCCATGCTGGTGACGGCACTGTATAATATTGTAGACCAGTTCTTTATCGGACAGGCTGTAGGTTCGCTTGGCAATGCGGCAACGAGCATTTCATTTCCGTTGTCGATAACCTGTATAGCCATAGCATTGTTGTTTGGAATAGGCGGTGCATCAGCATTTAATCTTTCAATGGGAGCAGGAGATAAAAAGACAGCGGCTTACTATATCGGAAATGCTGCGGCAATGTTATTTTTATGCGGACTTGTTTTATGTATAGTAAGCGAGATATTTTTAAAACCGATGCTTTTATTTTTCGGCTCATCAGATAATGTTCTGCCTTATGCAATGACATACACGAGGATAACAGCGATAGGATTTCCACTTGTCATTCTTACGGCGGGCGGCGGTCATCTTATAAGAGCCGATGGAAATCCGAATATGGCAATGATATGTAATCTCATTGGAGCGGTGATAAACACGGTGCTGGAAGCGATATTTGTTTTTGGAATGAACATGGGAATGGCAGGAGCGGCTTTTGCCACGATAATAGGTCAGTTTGTATCAGCGGTTGTCGTAGTTGTTTATATGCTGCATTATAAAACGGTAAAACTACAGAAAAAGCATCTTGTCATTCGGGCGAAATATGTAGGCAGGGTGGCTGCACTTGGCGGTTCACCGTGCAGTAATCAGGTTGCGATGATGATAGTACAGATAATCTTAAACAAATCATTGAAACATTACGGTTCACTGTCAGTATATGGCGAGGATATTCCGGTAGCCTGTGTCGGCATCATAACAAAAGTAAACCAGATGTTTTTCTCATTTGTAATAGGTCTGTCACAGGGACTTCAGCCAATCGCAAGTTTTAATTACGGGGCAAAGAAATTTGACAGGGTAAAAAGTGCCTACAAAAAATCAATGGTATGCGGATTTACAATGTGTATCATAGCTTTTATAATGTTTCAGGTTTTCCCAAGACAGATAATATCGGTATTTGGAAAAGGTGACGAGACTTACTATACATTTGCGGTAAATTATTTCAGGATATTTTTATTCTGTACCTGCGTAAACTGTTTGCAGCCGATAACATCAACATTCCTTACGGCAATCGGAAAACCAAAGGGTGGTATGTTTTTATCACTTACAAGACAGATAATCTTTTTACTTCCGTTAGTTGTTGTGCTGCCGCTTATCATGGGAATAGACGGAATAATGTATGCAGGACCGATAGCGGACGGACTTGCTGCGGTCGTAGCTGTTGTTATGATAAAGAGGGAATTTTCGAGAGAGGAATATCGGGTAAAGTGATATAAAAAGTGAAAGCAAAAGCCGTTTTTCAGATAAAATGATGTAAAAAAAGAGAACAAGAGCCGCTTTGTAAGTTAAGATAATGTAAAAAGTAAGAACAAATGCCTCTTGTCAGATAAAATGGTGTAAAAAATCGAGAACTAAAGTCAGCTTGTTATGTAAATGAATAAAAATGTTGAAATAAAAGCGGTAATATGTAATTATTGTTAATATAGCATTAAAAAATCATATGTTAGAAATGAGGATTGAAAAACGATGGATGATATAAATGTAAAATACAGTGAAATAAAAACATGGGACAAAGAGTCATATGTCCTTGTCGATATGCGTGACGATTCGTCAGTCGGATATGGAATGATACCGGGAGCGGTTCATATACCGGAGGAAGAAATAGACGAGAAGATAGAGGAAGTATCAGCAGGAAAAAAAGTTGTTATATATTGCACAAGAGGAGTGTTCAGTGCCGAGTGTGCGGGAAAACTCAGAGAGCAGAAAAAAATTGAAGCTTACAGTCTTGAGGGCGGATATACAGGATGGATACTTGAAAATATAAGGCTTGAAGAAGAAAAAGAGGAGGATGGCAGCAGCAGGAAAGATGATATAGAAAAAAGCATCAGAAAGAAATTTCATAAGCAGCTTTTTTCAAAATTTGCGAAAGCGATAAATACTTATGAACTCGTAAAAGAGCATGATAAGATAGCTGTCTGTATATCAGGCGGAAAAGACTCAATGCTTATGGCAAAACTTTTTCAGGAACTCAAACGACATAATAAATTTGAATTTGAACTTGTATTTCTTGTAATGGATCCGGGTTACAGCGAGGCAAACAGAAAAGTAATAGAAAACAATGCAAAACTTATGGACATACCGATAACAGTATTTGAGTCGACAATATTTGATGCGGTGTATGAGGTTGAAAAATCGCCTTGCTATCTCTGTGCAAGAATGAGGAGAGGTTATCTGTATAATAAGGCAAAAGAACTCGGCTGCAATAAGATAGCACTCGGTCATCACTATGATGATGTTATAGAAACAATCCTTATGGGAATGTTATACGGCGGTCAGGTACAGACAATGATGCCGAAACTTCACAGCCAGAACTTTGAGGGCATGGAACTTATAAGACCAATGTATCTTATAAGGGAGGACGATATAAAGCACTGGAGAGATTACAATAATCTTCATTTTATACAGTGTGCGTGCAGATTTACGGATACTTGTACTACCTGCAGGTCAGATGGCAGCACGGTTTCAAAGAGAATGGAGATAAAAAATCTCATAGCTGAATTAAAAAAGACAAATCCGTTTATCGAGAGCAATATATTTAAGAGTGTTGAGAATGTAAACCTCAAAACAATAGTTGCTTATAAAAAGGACGGTGTAAAACACAGCTTTTTGGAGAGTTACGATAAACAGTAATATGTGAGGAGATTATGAAAAAAGGGGGAACGGTCTATGTACGATATTAAAAAACCTCTGCCAATAGGAGTAGATAATTTTGAAGATATTATTTCTAATGGATATTACTACATAGATAAAACATTGTTAATAAAAGAATTGCTGGATATGAAAGGAGAAGTAACACTTTTTACACGTCCGAGAAGATTTGGAAAAACTCTTAATCTAAGTATGTTAAGATACTTTTTTTCAGACACGGGAAATGATGAATTAAACGATGCACATCGTCACTTGTTTGATGGGCTTAAGATTATGGGTGCAGGTGAAGAATATACGGACAAAATGTGTTCATATCCGGTGATTTTTATTACATTGAAATCTGCGAAGCAGAAGAATTTTAAGATTGCATATGAATGTCTTAAGGAAGTTATTTCTAATGAGTATGGGAAACATTCAGAAGTGGAGAAGTCTTTAAATGCGGAGGACAGGAAAAAATTTGCAAGGATAAAAGCAATGATTGCTGATGATGCTGAGATGGGAACATCATTAGCTTTTTTATCAAAGTGTTTATATGTTCACTATCATAAAAAGGTGATAATACTTATTGATGAATATGATGTACCATTGGAAAATGCGTATTTTAGCGGATTTTATGATGAAATGGCATCATTTATCCGTTCATTATTTGAGTCGGCATTAAAAACAAATGATTATCTTGAATTTTCAATAATAACGGGATGTTTGAGAATATCGAAGGAAAGCATATTTACGGGACTTAATCATCTGAAAATAGTGTCAATATTAGAAAATGATTTTTCTGAGCATTTTGGATTTGTGCAGAAAGAAGTAGAGCAGATGTTGGATTTCTATGGCTTATCGGCTCATATGGATGTTATGAAACGCTGGTATGACGGATATATGTTTGGAAAAAGTGAAGTGTATAATCCGTGGAGTGCCATTAATTTTGTGAGACAGTTATGCTCGGATGAAAAGGCATTTCCAAGACCATACTGGTCGAATACCTCATCAAATGATATTGTGAGAAGTCTTATTGAAAGGGCGGATTTTGACACAAAGGAAGAACTTGAACAGCTTATAGCAGGCAAGACGATAGAAAAACCTGTGCATGAGGAGATAACATATGAGGACATATATAAGACGCAGGATAATCTGTGGAATTTCCTTTTCTTTACCGGTTATCTGAAAAAGGTTTCAGAGAGAATTGATACAGGGAAAAATGAGGGAACGATATATCTTACATTAATGATACCTAATGTAGAGGTCAGGTATATCTACAATAATTGTATTGTTGACTGGTTCAGGGAGGAAATAGGCAAGAAAGATTTTCATGATTTTTATACAATGATGGATAAAGGCGATGAGAATGGTATGCGTGAAGTGATAGAAGAACAGCTTATGGGTACGATTTCATTTCTTGACAGTGCTGAAAATTTTTATCATGGATTTATGACTGGAATATTAAATCAGAGTAAATCACATATAGTAAAATCAAACCGTGAGAGTGGAAATGGCAGAGGTGATATATTCATATATACGCCAAACCGCCGAAAAAGAGCCTATATACTTGAATTAAAGGTATCTGAGAAAATGGAATATCTTGAAAAAGATGCGAAAAGGGCATTGAAGCAGATAGAGGAAAAGAAATATGTGTCAGAATTAAAAGAAAGCGGCTATAGTGACATAGTTGTATATGGAATAGCGTTTTATAGGAAAAATTGTGAGGTGTCTTATGGCGGACAAGCTTGAAATACACATCACTATTATGCTAAACTGTAACAAAAGGGTAATAGACAAGGAGGGGAAGAAAATGGCTAGAAAAATCAGTGCCATGCGTGCAGAAGAAAAATTAGGCGGATTTGCAACGGCAAAGAAGCACATAACAGTACAGTATAATGAGCGTGAACGCTCAGTAGACAACCTGCTCAGCCTTATAAGGCGTGATGCAATAGAGAACCACGGGATAACAGATGATGATATAACAGAAGTAAATGTGTATATCAAACCTGAAGAAAATGCAGTATATTATGTTATAAACAATAAACTTCAGGGACAGATTGAATTTTAAAGGGAGGATAGTGTGAAAAATTACATTTTTCACACACAAGATTTGTGTCTGCGCACACTTGACACAAACTTGGTATGCACAAAAAACGTGTGCAGAAATGAGGGTTAAAATGGCAATCACATTTGTTGTGGCAAATCAAAAAGGCGGCATAGGAAAAACAACAACAGCGACTACAATCGCAGGAATACTCGGAAAGAAATATAAGACACTTCTAATAG
>JBNMLR010000178.1:0-5138 GCA_050874945.1 Butyribacter sp.
AAATTATACTGAATGTAATGAAAACATGAAAAAACAATTTTCAGATTTATCTGAAAAAATAGATAAAAAAGGTCAATAAAAGGAGGACTAAAGACATGAAGAAACAATTAACAAGGAAAGAATTATTTGACAGTATCGTTGCACCGAGTGAACAGCATCTGGCTTGTGTATTATTACTGGACAGTTCGTATTCTATGATAGGAGACAGGATAGATAGCCTCAACGCGGCAATAAAAAGATTTAAAAGAAATGTAATGACAGATGAGATAGCAAGAAAGCGTGTTGAGATAGCAATCGTAACATTTAATTCGGAAGTTGAGGTGATAAGTGATTTTGTTCCTATTGAGAGAATGCCTACACCTGAGATAAGAGCAACAGGAAATACGGATATGGCAGGAGGAATAAATAAGGCAATAGAACTTGTCAAACAAAGAACAAGGGAATATCAGTGTTTGGGAACATCATTCCATAAACCGTGGATATTTATGATAACAGATGGAGTATCTAATTCTCCGATAGATGAAATGCTTCAGGCAACAAGAAATATCCATTTTGAAGATGAACAGGGATGCGGTTTGAAATTCTGGGTTTTAGGCGTTGCAGATTACGATGTTGACGGTATGTATCAGCTAACTGATGAAGTAGTGGAACTTCAAAATGAAGATTTTACTGCCGTGTTCGATTGGCTGAGCGAGAGTATGGTATCAGTATCAAAGACTTCTATTTTTGAGGATGCCGGGCTTAAATATGATGATATGCCTGACGGAGTGATAAAAAAAGAAGAATATTAAGAAGGATAGGAGAGGGAATGTATGATAACATATGGTTTTTCAGTACAGGGAAAGTCACATATTAAAAAGAATACTGTTTGTCAGGATTTTAATAAATTTGGGCAGTTGAAGTCAGGTGTTTATATAGGCATTGTCGCGGATGGTGTCGGAAGTGCGAAACATTCTGATATTGGTTCAAAAATGGCTGTGGAAAGTTTGTATCATTATTGTGATTTTAACATAAAGAGAAATATGTCTGATGAGGACATAGAAGATGCTTTGGAGGATGGATATTCATACGCATTTGATGAGATTGTGCAGTATGTTCAAAAAAATAATGGTGCAATACAGGATTATGATACTACATTGTCGGCAGTGATATATGACCGTAAAAATATATTTTACGGTCATGCCGGGGATGGCGGAATAATAGTCAGATTTAAAAACGGTATTACAAAAATGATAACCCAAAGACAAAAGGGACCGGACGGAATATCAGTAAGACCACTCCGTTCCGGAAGAATGTCATGGGAATTTGGAAAAATTGTTGAGCCGTCAGTTGGAATCTTACTTGCAACTGACGGAATGTTGGACGGAGTTTTACAGCCATCGCTTATAAATATTCCTGCTAACAGACGGGAAATGTATGAAAATGACGGAAAAAAAGAAAATGTTTACATAACAGCAACGGAATTTTTTATGAATCCATATATGGTCTATAAAAATTCGGGCGTAAAACAGCCTGACAGATTTATGAAGCATTTTATTGAGGCTGACTTTAATGAAAGAGACGAAAAAATGATAGAAAGGAGGCTGGCAGACGGATATGGTTCATTGTTTGACAAAAAGGCTGATGTAAGGAAAATATGTAATTTAGTGACGGACAGGCTTTTTTATCTCTTTATGGCAATGGAAAGAGTCGAGGATGATAAGAGTGTTGTATGTATAATGGATGATGATAAAAAAATCATTCCGCAGAAACCGGAATATTATAAGGAACCTGATTGGGAAGAATTGGCACAAAGATATAAAGATATTTTGTCAGGAACAAGGCGTCCGCCTGTTGTAGAAAATGACCGCAATGGTACGGAGCATCAGAAAAAAACGAAAAATGTTGCAAGTACAAATGCAGTACAGTCAGGTGAGTTGAAAGTTGAAAGAAGTAAGCATGAAAAAGAAAGAGAACAGAGTAAAAAAAATCAAGGAAAAATCCTAAAGGCAGCGGTTATAGTTGAAATGCTGGCAATAGTGACTCTGGGAATACTTCTTACAGTAGTCGGATTACATAAAAAAGGTATGGAAAACAAAGAAAATACGGCAGAAAAAAAGGCAGTCGAAGTACAAACTGCAAAACCTGAGCCTGAGATTGACATTGAGAAAAAAGCAGATGAGTTCATGTGGATATTGTTAAAAACAAATTTTGGGAGAGCATCTGAAAAACAAAAAGAAAGGTTTTTGAAGTTATACAAGGATTGTGAACTGGATGCTATATTTGAATTGAATAAAAAGGAGTATGGTGATTTAAATAAAAATGTTGCGAAAGTCAAAAAGAAATCAGCAAATACTTCAGGTGCAGCCGTCACTGACGGAAAGGAAAATATTTCGGATGTGCCTGTAGGCTTGTTGTGTGACATAGCAGAAGAAATATCTGACAACGGGAAAAACGATGAGTTTTATGAAAAAATAAAGGACAGATATGAAAAATTTGAAGAAAATAAAAAGAATAGACTGCAAAGCAAATTAGAAACATTAAACGAGGACTATTGAAAAGAAAAAGGAGGAATTATATGACAAAGTATTGTATAAAATGCGGCAATCCGTGTCCGGATGATGCGTTAGTGTGCCCACGCTGTGGGGAAAGGCTGCAAAGAAATGCTGCTCCGGGAAATAATATAAAAAAAGCAAATAATGTTCCGGTTTATCAAAGTGGAGTCGCTGCAAAAAAAATAGACTTTGAAAAGCGAAAACCGCTGATAATGATAGTTGTCGCAGCATTGACAGTTATTATCTTAGGTTACGGTTACTGGTATATTTTCCATAGCTTAAACGGTAGATGGTATGGTGTGTATCAGGAGGAATATATAAAATCAGACATTGGTTTTGAACTTATTTTTCATGGCAAAAAGGTTGATATGGCAGAATATCGCGATGGTGAACGACAAGAAAGGTTTGATGCAGATGAGTATGATAATGTTGATATAAAACTTAGAAGTGTAACTAATAATAAGATAAGAATCAGAGCAACGGCTGAAAGTGTATATGATGGTAAAAAAAGTGAAGCTTATAATTACTGGTACAGAAGGAGAGGCTTTAAGTTGTACTTATATAATAACGAGGGCGATTATGATAAAGATGATCCGTGGATTGTATTAAATAGAAAATTATTTTAATACTATCAGGGAAGTAGCAGAGTGGATTGGGAATATCCGCCTGAATAGAAAGGAGACGTGACAGATAATGAAAGTGTGTAGTAATTGCGGAAAACGCTGTGCAGATGCAATGTTTAAATGTCCTCAATGTGGTGCCAAGTTAAATGAAAATAAACAGACTGTATCATATGTGCCACCTGCTGTTAATTACAATACATATAATATTAAAAAGAAAAAAACAGGTAAACACATAATTATCCTTTTATGTGTGCTGTTTGTGCTTGCTGTGGCAGGGAGAATGGGATATGATTACTTAATACAGAATGTTTTTGTGAAAGCAATAGACAGTGAAAAGATAAAAACAGATGTACCCGGTTATGACCCTAATTTGCAAATGAAAAACATGAAGATTAAAGATGTAAAAATAAATTCAGAGAAAGATATTGATTCGGAACACAAAAAGTTAGAAGTCAGTATTACATCAGAAGCAAAAACAGTTCGTTATAAATCGGAGTATGAGTTGTTCTATGTTAAAGCATATTCTAAAAATGACAGTTGGAAAATGAAAGACTGTGAAGTAAAAAAGGCAGTCTATTCGATTAAAAAGAAACCGACAGCAAAAAGAATTAGGAGTGATATTAAAAACAGGGATAATAATTCATCACTGAGTTCATTACAATTAGACGAGGGAAGCATTTCCGGTGTTAAGATTAAGACTATAAAGAAATCTGTTGACTTGTTAAAAGAAAGCCAAAATTCGGATTATAATGATTTTTACGATGATTATGAGGATAGAATTAATAATACTGATGGAAAAATATCTGTTGAAAGTACGGTAAATGCAAAAAAAACAGATGGTTGTGCTGTATATGATTGTGCAATAAAAATTAATTATATCGTGGATTTTGCAAATGATAAGTGGATAAGTTATGGAAGTTCGGAGGATATAACAAATGTAAAATGGAATATAAAGGGTAAATGGTCTGTCGATAATGATGAACTTGTAGGCTGGGTAAAAATATATCAGGTTAAAGACGACAGGATTCAACTTGAATACCATTTTGAGTATGATTCGAATTGGGATTATGATTTTGACACAGATACATATAAAAAGTATATAGAGAAATCTTCGGGAAAGGTATGGGTGAAAGCAGAGCAGAATATCGCCCTTAATGGTTCTAGTATTTATATAGAACCTGATAATTGCGAATATGCGATTAGAGTGTTTTCATCAGATACAGACAACCCAAAAGGAAGTATAACTTATAAAGAACAGGAATTAGTAAAAGAATAGTGTCATAAAATGACCGGTATATGGGAAAATCTTAAAAAATGGGCTATTTGCTGTAAAGCAGATAGCCTGTTTGTTTCTAAAGTCAGATTTTTACCATTTCTGCTTTTCTGCCCGTAAATTCACTATAATATCTGAAACCGCATTTTTTCAAAATCTCCGGGACTTTTTCAAAGTCATAGGCAAGGTGTTTACATTCATGTGCATCTGAGCCGATGGTGATTATCTCGCCGCCAAGTTCGTGGTAGAGTTTTAAAACTTTTTCATGTGGATTTGGGTGTCCGAGTCCGTATTTAAAACCTGCCGTGTTTATCTCTATTCCTTTGCCGTTGTATATAAGTGTTTTTAAGATTTCTTCTATTATTTCCATAGAGTCTTTGAGCAGGCGGTCTATATAGCTGTCATCTACGATGCCTTTTGCTTTTAGCTGTTTCATTTTTGGGGTATAGCGGATGATGTAATCTATATGTCCGTAGACATCAAAATCCGCTCCGAGTTTTACATTTTCTAAAGTTGTCTCATAATATCTTAAGATACCATTTTTTTCGTCTGTGCCCTCCCAAAATTTATCATAATATGGGTCGATATTATCGACCAGATGGGTTGAGCCGATAACGAAGTCAAACGGATAGTTTTTTGTGAGTGAAAGACATTTGTCAAGGCAGTCTTTTTTCAGACCGAGCTCAATGCCTTTGCGGATTTTTATCC
>JBNMLR010000179.1:0-5122 GCA_050874945.1 Butyribacter sp.
AGCACATTTTTATTTTTTGTAACAGTTCAGCCATAAAAAGATAATTGGCAATACAATGAGCTTGTTCATTGTATTGTTAAGTACCTTTTTATGGTAGAATAGCCTTTCATTTCTGAAATGAAATAAACAATACACTGCATCCACCGACAAATTTATAAATTTTAGAAATGTACGGCTAAACTTTCTTAGAAATGAATTATTCTAAGAAATATATCTGTTTTTAGAAATGTATCTTTCTTATCATTTCAACAAATTCCCTGTTATTTCTCGTCTTTCTGAACAAATCTATGATTTTTTCCACAGCCTCGTCATTTCTCATCGAACTGAAAGCCTTGCGTATGCGGTAAGCCGCATCTTTCTCATCCTGTGTGAGCAAAAGGTCGTCTCTTCTGGTGCTTGATTTCGGAAGATCTATTGCCGGGAACACTCTCTTTTCTGAGAGTCCTCTGTCGAGAACCATCTCCATGTTACCTGTTCCCTTAAACTCCTCAAATACAACATCATCCATCTTGCTTCCCGTATCGACAAGTGCCGTTGCAAGTACGGTAAGACTTCCGCCCTCTCTCATATTTCTCGCTGCACCAAAGAATTTCTTCGGCATATGAAGTGCAGCCGGGTCAAGACCTCCGGAAAGTGTTCTTCCGCTCGGTGACACCGTGAGGTTGTAGGCTCTTGCAAGTCTTGTGATGCTGTCAAGAAGTATCGTAACATCCTCGCCATGCTCAACAAGTCTCTTTGCTCTCTCGATTACCATTTCTGAAACTCTCTTATGATTTTCAGGAAGTTCATCAAATGTAGAGTAGATAACATCAACATTGTGTCCCATTATAGACTCTTTTATATCGGTAACTTCCTCCGGTCTTTCATCTATAAGAAGTACGATAAGGTTCATCTTAGGATAGTTTGTCTTTATAGCCTTTGCAACCTGCTTAAGAAGCGTTGTCTTTCCTGTCTTTGGCTGTGAAACTATCATTCCACGCTGTCCTTTACCGATAGGAGCGATTATATCCATCATTCTTGTTGAGATAGTAGCACCGTCCGTCTCAAGCCTTATCTTCTCATTTGGGAAAATAGGTGTGAGCTGTTCAAACTTTGGTCTTGTCAAAAGATCTTCTACCGGATAACCGTTTACAGTGACAACATACAACAGAGCCGCAAATTTCTCACTCTGGCTTCTGACTTTCAAATTTCCCTTAAGAATATCTCCCGTGCGGAGTCTGTATTTCTTTATGAGTGCATGAGATACATAAACATCATTATCACCCGGCAGGAAATTGTCACATCTGATAAATCCGTAACCCTCTGCCATAATCTCAAGGATTCCCTCTCTTGACTCACCGCTGTCAAGCTGGCTTAAATCAGGCTGCTTGTCAATATCCGCCGTGTTCTGGCCTGCATTGTTCTGATAGCCCTGATTTCCATAACTGCCATTCTGATAGCCGTTGTTTGAATATGAACCTGACTGATTCTGATAATTGTTGTTCTGATTATAGCCGCCGTTCTGGTAATTGTTATTCTGGTTGTAATTGTTCTGACTGTAACCGCCATTCTGACCGTAACCACCGTTTTGACCGTAACCGCCATTCTGATAGCCGTTGTTATAACCATTCTGTGAATATCCGCCGTTTGACTGACCGTTATTCTGATTATAATTATTCTGATAACCGCCATGATTTGAATTTGACTGGTAGCCATTCTGTGAATAACCCGGATTTTGATTTGAATAAGGATTGTTGCCCTGTCTTTGATTCATTCTGCCGTTATTTCTCTGCTGTCCACGCACATTGCCTGTTCGTCCGTATGATGACTGGTAACCGCCCTCTCTCCTGTTTCTGTATGTATTTTTATGTTCTTCATTATTATAATCATTTCTGACATACGAATTCTGAGACTGCGGTCTTTTTTCTTCTGCGTTCTCAATTTTATCACTGCTTTTTAAATCTGACTCTGCTGTTCCTGCCTGTTCAGTCACATTATCTTCCACAGCCGGAGTATCAGCTTTCTTTTCTTCTTTTTTTCTGCTTTCCGTCTTTTTTGTCTTAACCTCTGCTGTTACATTTTCAGCCACGGCATCTTCTGCATTGTCCCCTGTATTTTCCACCTCGTTTGACAACTGTTTCTTTTCAACTTCCAAAAGTAACTCTAAAAGCTCTCTTTTCTTATAAGTTGTTACATTCTTCACGCCCATCTTTCTGCCTGCAACCCTAAGTTCAACAAGAGACATTTTTTCTAATTCTGACATTATATTGCTCCTTTACAAATACATTTTGATTTTTCTTTGATTGTTTAATTATTGACGATTCCGGGATTTTAATTTCACGATAGTGTCTGAATAATTTTACTAATACTTTTAATTAACTATACACAATCTTTTAACATTTGTAAAGGATAAAAAAAGCAAGGCTGAACTGTTACATCAGCTCAGCCCAAAAAATAACTGACTATACAATAAGTTAAATGCTAGATTCTCTTTTATGGTGGAACAGCCTTTCATCAGTCAACATTAAGCTTTTTGTTTAAAAGGTACACACTCATTCCGCAATAAAATATCATCATAACTATCATCAGTATGATACTTCCGATAAGAACATCACTTATATATGCATTGAGAACTCCCATATCAGGTGTATCCGCACCTCCCGCCAACTGCGTCATCATTCCTCTCCCTGCTGCTGCGATGACAACAAAAACTATTGAAAACACCTGCATTACGACATATCCCACAAAGTACACTAAAAATGAACATACATCTTTATTCATTTTCTTTCCAAATGAATAACCTATCGTGACAGAACCAAATATCTGGCTTATGCCGTGTAATGTTCCCACTATGAATGAGATAACGACAAGCCACAGACTCAATGTAGTAAAACCGCTCTCTTTCATGCCATCTGCAAACCCTCTTATGAATTTTATGCACCACAAAGGGCTGCCTGCCGATATAGACATTGTTATATATGCTCCCACTATACTTATTACAAACAGTATCAATGTAGACAAATATTTAGACATAAATATCATAGTCTCGCTTACAGGAAGTGTATGTGTCAGATAGCTTTCATCTTTAAACATACTTTTTCTGTAATTTAATACACCGGTTATTATCGTGATTGCAAAGCCTGCTCCCACACTCAAAATATGCAGGATAAATAAAATGTTTTCCAGCACGCCCCATTGAACCGCCCCCGGATAAGCTTTATAAAGTTTTTCCATTATAAGATGCAAGACCGCAAACAGCGTTATCACACTATAGGCTCCCGCGATGACTTTTATATTTGATTTTATATCATGTTTTATAAGTTTCTTTAGCATGAAAACACCTCCCTGAACAAAGCGTCAACCGACTTTTCTTTTTCCATCCTGAGTTCATCCACATCACTGTGAAGCATTACTTTTCCCTCTTTCAGAAAAACAACCTCATCAAGTATCTGCTCAACATCCTGAATAAGATGGGTAGATATGATAACAGTCGCATCCTCCGAATAATTGCTTATTATCGTTCTTAATATATAATCTCTTGCAGCAGGGTCAACGCCGCCCATCGGCTCATCAAGAAGATACAGCTTTGCCTTTCTGCTCATTACCATGATAAGCTGAACTTTTTCCCTGTTTCCCTTTGAAAGAGATTTGAGTTTTCTCTCTTTGTCAAGACCAAGTTCCCCAAGCATCGCATCCGCCTTTTTTGCATCAAAGTCCTCATAAAATTCCTGAAAAAAGTTTACCACTTCTTTTATCTTCATCTCCGGTGAAAGATAACTTCTCTCAGGAAGATACGAAACTATTTTCTTTGTCCCGACCCCTATCTTTTTGCCGTCTATGAGAACTTTTCCCTTATCTTTACTTAAAAGACCGCTCAATGTCTTTATAAGAGTAGTCTTGCCGTGACCGTTCGGTCCGAGAAGTCCCACTATCTTTCCGCTTTCAATCTTAAGCGTCAGATTATCAAGAGCTTTAACACTGCCATAGTTTTTCGATAGATTTTCACATTCTAATATCATCATGACCTCCATTTCCGCACAAACTCCCGTGCATTGTAAATCTGCATTAAAGTGTATGCAGATACAAATCCTATGTGTTTTCCACGCTTTTATCAAAATCCCCACGTTTTGGTAAAGTTAATTTCTTCACGCTGACTTTACTTATTTTCAGATATATATTTGTTTAACATTTCTATAATCTGTTCTTTTTTATATCCCATTTTTTCCATCTGAGCCACAAATGTTTTTATGCACTCCATTGTCATTTCCTCCTGCAACCTGTCTGTCTTTTCCTTATTGTCCGATACAAACCGTCCAGCCGTCCTCTGCGAATAGACAAGTCCCTCTCTCTCAAGTTCGGCAAGTGCTTTCTGCATCGTATTGGGATTTACCCCCGCTTCTAAGGCAAGCTCCCTGACTGACTTTAATTTATCTCCGGCTTTCCACTCCCCAGCCACTATACGCTCTTTTATCTGGCTGATTATCTGCTGGTAGATAGGCTGTTCATCATTGAATTTCCAAACCAATCATATGTCCTCCTTTCCTTTTGTACGCAATCCGCTTTCGCTGTCTGCTCATGAACGCAGCCGCTTTGCGACCTGTCAACAGAAGTTTTAAACTCACAATGACATAAACATTCAAGTTGTATTATTGTATTACTTGATTAGTACAATAATACTGTAATACAGTTTTTATGGAATGTCAAGAGTTTTTTAGACAATTCTTATTTTCTTATATATAAAAATACCGGAATGTTTGTTTTACCAAACACTCCGGCACTCCATCGTTTACTTCTTTATTATTTTTTCAGTTTAAAACTCTTAGTTCCTGAATAGGCACCATACAATTTCTTTTTTGAAACTGTCTTATATGCACATATCCTTACATATCCCTTTCCTGCTTTCAACTGTTTCTTAAGCGAAGCTGTCATCTTAGAAGTTGTCTTACATTTTGTAATAGTTATCTTTTTGACATTCTTCTTAAATTTACTGTCAGACGAATACTGTATCACATATCCTGATACCGTCTTGTCTTTTTTCCACGATATTTTAATCTTTCCGCCTTTATAGCTTTTTACACTACTAAGTTTTACTGCCTTTGGAACGATATTTATCGTCACTTTTGCACTTGCCTCACTGTACTCA
>JBNMLR010000180.1:0-5092 GCA_050874945.1 Butyribacter sp.
ACATGGTAAGGCTTTCAAAGGCTTACTTGAAAGATATTTTGGTTAATAATTTCTACGGAAAATTTATATTAAATAAAATTTTTAAAGGAGGAAATCACAAAAGTGTTTTCCCCCTTTTTTTCTATCTGCTGTTAAATGATTGTGAAACTGTCATAATCTGCACTTAATCAAGCAGTTCCACTATATTAAGGTCTTTTCTCATTGCCAGATCAACAAATCCCGACCCCACCTGAATAAGAGGTCTTAATACACTATATTTGTTAAATAATACTATCTTTCCCTCCTGACCGTTATTCAATCTCACTCTGCACTGTATAAAAGTCTGTGCAAGTCTTGATGTAAATGTCAGAAGTGCTGACGGATCAAAATTATTCCCGTCCACCTCATTTAAGTGTATCAGAACTTCAAAAGGTGACATTCTCTTAAATCCCGGCTCTCTCATAAGAAGTGTGTCATAGGCATCGACTATAGCGATAACTCTTTGTATCGGATTTAAACTTTTATTGTCAACACCAAGCAAAAAGCCTGAACCGTCCGCGTGTTCATGGTGCGTTAATATTGCCTGCTTTATACTCTGGTCAAGTTCCTTATTTTTGACAAGCTCATATCCGTATGTAACGTGCTTTGTAAAATCCCCCATCTCCAATTCTTTATGGAACGAGAAATCCGTCAATTCATTTTGAGAAAATTTAAGTATTCCTATATCATGCAAAATACCCGTAATTGCAACTCTCTCTATCATTTCCTCTCTGTATCCCATCCATCCTGCAAGAATCTGCCCCCATAATGCTACATTGACGGAATGTGTATAAAGACCGGCTGCATTTTCTTTCATCTTTGATAATAATACGCAAAGATTTACGGTATTGTCAGCCTTTATGACAACTTCATTTAACGATTCAAGCAACTCGCTCACATTCACATCCTTGTCATTTGATGCTATTTCCTTAAGATTTTTTGATACTGTTTCCTCTGCTATACAAAATTTTTCTTTAAATTCTTTCTCCTGCTCCGGAGTTATCTTACTTGCCTGATGGCTGCCATTCCCTGATAAATCGTATTCAACATTTACATACTCTATAAGATGTTTTGTCAACAAAGAAATAATATCAGGTGTAGCCACCGTTCCTGAACCAATCAGAAATGTTCCCGTTTCTGAATAGATATTATCCTTTATTATCATTCCGCTTTTTAATCGACTCAAACGAATACGCATTTGTGCCATTTTACATTTCTCCTTTTGTATCTGTATTTCTTTAAATATTACTTAAAACTTTTTTATTTTTCTTTCTATATGTAACTCTTATTCTGTTTAATTTTTTTACTTCCTCTATAGTTTCCTATATCCTGTTTTAATTTTTGTTCTCTCTATAATTCCCTATATTCTGTTTGAAATTTTTTATTTTCTTGCAATTTCATTTTTCCTATATATACTCAACAATTTAATTATACAATGTTTTTTACATTTTTGTACTATTATTTTTGACATATAGCTGCCTTATTGGTATAATAAACTATATTAGTAATTATTATTGTTTAGTTGCCAAAAACCTTATATTTTTAATTATTATATAGGAGTGATTTTCATGTCGACAATTCGATACAGCAAACAGCGTGAAGCAATAAAGGATTATCTTAAGTCCGTCACCTGCCATCCGACCGCTGATACCGTCTATCTTAATATACAAAAAATATTTCCCAATATCAGTCTTGGTACGGTTTACAGAAATTTGAATTTTCTTGTAGAACACGGCGAAGCCATACAGATTGACTGTGGAGACGGCTTTGTCCACTTCGACGGCAATCCTGTTCCACACAATCATTTTTTCTGCAGGTCATGCAAAAGTCTGTTAGATATTGAAATGGACTCTATCGAGCATATTGATATTATTGCTAACGCAAATTTTCCCGGAAAAATAGAGGGACACACCGTTCTTTTTCACGGACTTTGTGAAAAATGCTGTCAAAAAACAGCTCACATCTGAAGCCCTCTATACTCCACGCAGGTCGAAAACACGATAAGTGTTTTTGTCCTGCCATATTTTTGCAATTCTCCGATAAACTGGTCTAATTCATCTGTGCTCGGAAACAAAACTTCAAGCAACATTGAATAATCACCTGTCACACAATTACATTCAACAACATTTTTGCAACTGTTTATATACGGATAAAAATCTTCTTTATCAACCGGCGATACTTCCAGATTAATAAATGCTTTTATATGATACCCCAATTTAATCGGATTAATCCTTGCGTGAAATCCCTCTATATATCCGTTCTGAACAAGCGTATCTATTCTTGCCGAAACAGCAGGAGAAGAAAGATATACTTTCTGTGCGATTTCTTTTAAGGACATTCTTGCATTTTCCTGAAGCATTGTTATTATCATTTTATCTATATTATCTAATTCATCGTTTTTCATTTTTTCTCCAATCTCATATTGTATTAACCCTTAAATCCTATTATTCTTTGCTTAATAAAATTAAGTTTTTTATTTTTCTACTTATTATAATAGCACATTTCCCGTTAATTATGTTAATTTATTTCAACTTAACTTTTCCCCCTTGACCTTAATTCCTTTTAATAGTATTATCACAACTGTTGATGTTGAGACAATCGAAGGAAACTTTCCTTGATTTTCTTATATATTTTAATTTAATATTTTTTAACGCCCAAAAGAAATCAGGACAAATACTTATGTGTTTCCTGATTTTTTTATTTAGTCTACGCAATAGACGCATGGTAATTGTTTGATAATATTAAATCTTTGTTCACATTTAATTAACAAAAATAACATTGCAAGTTCACATTCACTTGTTATTATAACATCATCAAATGAAACGAAATCATTTGATAGTGCTTAAATTTTTTTCATACCTTCTCCTTAAGAATCGTCACTCCAGGCGATTCTTATTTTTTTGTCTAAAATCCCTTTTTGGTGCGAATTTATGATATAATGAACTCCAAAATCAACCAACTAAATTTTCAAATAAAACAACGGAGGTAACAATGAAAGATAAATTTTTAAAAGCTGCCGCCATCACCCCAGACATAAGAGTCGGTGATACGGATTTTAATACAGAAAACATTATAAAATCAATGAATGAAGCTCATAAACTTGGTGTAAAACTTGCCGTCTTCCCTGAGCTTGTAATATCAGGTTATACCTGCAACGACCTTTTCTTACAGGATATTCTTCTCAAAGGCTCACTTGACGGACTGAAAAAGATAATCAAGGCATCCGAAAATCTTGATATGGTAACGATAGTCGGACTGCCATTTCTTAATAACTTCAAACTTTATAATGTCGCAGCCGTAATATTTAATGGCGAACTTCTCGGACTCGTTCCAAAACAGCATATCCCGAATTATTCAGAATTTTACGAAGCAAGACATTTTGCAGTCGGTCCTAAAGAAGTTTCTTATATAGATATACCTAAACTTGCAAATGAAGGCTGCTCCTTTGTAATACCTTTTGGAGCAAATCAGCTTTTCAAAGCCGAAAATCTTCCGGAACTTGTGATAGGCATAGATATATGCGAGGACTTGTGGATGCCTGTTCCACCATCATGTTATCATGCCATGTCATCAGCAACCGTTATCGCAAATCTCTCGGCAAGCGATGAAACAACAGGCAAAGACCTTTACAGGCGTGAACTCGTGAAAAACCAGTCAGCACGACTTATAAGCGGTTACATCTATGCAGATGCCGGTGATGGCGAATCATCAACAGACCTCGTATTTGCAGGGCACAATCTCATAGCAGAAAACGGAAGTATTCTCTCCGAAACAAAACGCTTTGAAAACGGTATGACAATAAGCGAGATTGATCTTGGCAGACTTGTAAGCGAACGCAGAAGAATGTCAACTTTTACCATTAACAATCCTGAAGACAACGGTTATGAAGTAATTGACTTTGAATTTAAAAATATTGGCGAAACTAATCTTACACGCCATTTTGAGAAAACACCATTTGTACCTAATGATAAAAATGACCGCGACCGCCGATGTGATGAAATACTCAACATTCAGGCAAAAGGACTTAAAAAGCGACTTGAACACACACATTGCAAATCAGCCGTAATCGGTATTTCAGGCGGACTTGACTCAACTCTTGCACTCTTAGTCACCGCAAAAGCCTTTGATATGCTCGGACTTGACAGAAGCGGCATCTGTGCAGTCACAATGCCATGCTTTGGAACAACCGACAGAACTTACCAGAATGCGTGCATCCTGACTGAAAAAATCGGTGCAACACTCAAGGAAGTACCTATCCATGAAGCAGTTAATCTTCATTTCCGGGATATAGGGCATGACAGTTCAATTCATGATGTAACTTACGAAAACTCTCAGGCAAGACAGCGTACACTTATCCTCATGAACCTTGCCAATGAATTAAACGGAATGGTAATAGGAACAGGTGATATGTCAGAACTTGCACTCGGATGGGCAACCTACAACGGTGATCATATGTCAATGTACGGTGTAAACTGCTCCGTACCAAAAACACTTGTAAGATACCTTGTCTTATATTATGCCGAGACAACACCTAACAAACAGCTTCACGATGTACTTATGGATGTACTCGACACCCCTGTAAGCCCTGAACTTCTTCCACCTGACAAAGACGGAAAAATCGCACAGAAAACAGAAGACCTCGTCGGTCCATATGAATTGCACGATTTCTTCTTATACTATATCATGCGATTTGGCTACACTCCATCAAAGATATACCGACTCGCAAAATACACTTTTGACGGTAAATACGACAAAGAAACCATATATAAATGGCTCAGAACATTCTACTGGCGTTTCTTTGCCCAGCAGTTCAAACGCTCATGTCTTCCTGACGGACCAAAAGTCGGAAGTGTTGCACTCTCTCCGCGAGGCGACTGGCGTATGCCTAGTGATGCATCAGTCAATATGTGGATAAAGGACATAGAAACACTTGAAAAAGAGTTATAATTGACTTAGTGAAAACAATTTAAAATATTTCTTTACCAATATATACCCCCGGTAATGTAAAACATATTTTTCTTTACATTACCCGGGGGTATTTTAATTGAATTTTAACCACTACTTTACTTTGAAC
>JBNMLR010000181.1:0-5092 GCA_050874945.1 Butyribacter sp.
GGCTTTTTCATATACATCTTCATCATGGAATGCAAAACGGTTAAAATCAAACTGGCTTTCAAGAACCATTCGTCTTGTAAAGAGTGTAAAGTTCTTTTTGGTATAAGGCGGCCAGAAGATACAGATACACCCGTCAGCATTTGCCTCAGGTATATTAAAGCTTTCGGCAAACTTTGTGATAAACGCACGGTCTATCATAAACACATGGGAATAATGTCCGACAACCTTTGCAAGTCTTGTTCCGTTGATCGTAAAAGTGTTCATGTCATAGCCGTCTTTGTATTCTTCGCTGAGCTGCTTAGCGTGAACATCCTCATCAGAAAGATGCTGTGCTATGGCGATGATAGGAAGTTTTCTTTCTGGGTTTCTTATAAGGTTGTCAAAGTCTGAATAATCGTTATCGTCAGACACAAATCCCGCTTTATTGCCGAGACGGATAACATCAACTATACCTGTTTTATTTGAAAGGTCAGACAGAAAAGACGGTTTTAAGAAAGTCTCTTTCTGACTGATGCTTCGTGGCAGATCTTTTGAAGTCATATGATAAAAATGAAGTCTGCCGTCATCAAGTCTTGCTATTGAGGTGTGAATGTGCCAGAGAGTACCGATTCGTTTGCTGTCGATATAGCTAATCTTCATATGAAAGGTCAGTTCATCAACATCATATTTTATCTTTAACTGGTATCCGGGAAGTTTGTTTTTGTAGGATATTACTTCCTCAGGCATATCCTCGAATACCGGATTCATTTTAAAACGCGCCCATTTATACACGATCGCACATGAATTTATAAATTCAGTCTCAAGTGTTCTTGTTTCCCTGTGGAGCAAAGGCAGTTCAAGATGAAATAAAATATTTGATTCAAGTCTTGCAAGTGTCTCTTTTTTGTATATGCGGCTGTCGTGCGGCTCATCTATCTTGTCGCATACAAGTCTGATAAGCTGATTTTTGACAAGTTTGTTATTAACCAGCTTGATTATAAGATTGTAATCTATGACAGGATTGTCAAGTTTTAACAGTTCACGGATAAGGATTATCCTCGGACATTTGTAAAACTGTTTGGCAATCTCTTTGTCCTGATTGAATATTGCGATTATGTCAGGGTGAAGATGAGCCGAGTCCTCAAGTTTTATGCGGAAATGGCTTTTGAGCATCAGTTCCCAGTTCATGTTTTTATAGTGATTGTAGGAAAGTTCCTCAAAAAGTTTGACTAAGGACCAGTCACTAAGTTCGAGATTGGCAAGTATGCAATTTAACATACGGGAGAGTTCTTCACTGCCTTTCCAGAACTGGTCATCACTGATGCGGCTCTTATAACGCATATCGTGTTCAATCTCGTGCCAGCCCTCAAAGAATACAGTTCTGAACTGCATTTCAAATGTTGTGTCAATAGGGAGTGACCACATTTCCTTTGTATAGAGATTAAAATACTCCTCAGGGTACTTAAAAACACCGTTTATCTTTGTGGCACGAAACTCGTCGGACTCAAAGAAGTTACGCGACCATTCATCTATCATCTGAAAAGTTCTTTCCATAATATCACGGCATATACTGAGGTCATCATAATAGTAAAGAATTACACGAAGCCCGATAAGATCCTGTATTTTCTTTGGATTGTTCAAAGTACCGTATTTGCCGCGGTACAGCTTTGAAGCTATCGATTCGACGGATTTTACGCGCGAAAATATACGGAAATACAGACCGCATGAAGTGAGGATTTCCGTTATGGCATTTGTGATATGTTCACATAGTTCATTTAATTTTTCAAAATCAATCTCCTGTTCGATGATTGCTTCAAGTTCTTCTTTGCTGTTATAATTTTCCATGATTACAGACAATAAAATGTTCCCCCTGCTCTAGATAGTTATAATTTGTAACAGTTCAGCCTTTAATTTATTACATTCATAAACCTGCCAGCAAGCTGTCAGCCGCTGCTTTGCAGCTTTTGTTTATTTCATTACATAAATGAAAGGCTATTCTGCCATAAAAATACATATGGCAATACAATGAGCAAGCTCAAATATTGCCAATTATATTTTTATAGCTGAACTGTTACTATTATAACATAAAGAAATCGCTTGTGTATTGTTTTTTTGACCGAAAAAACTTATAATGATATGACAGTGGGGCGGTATGCCTAAAAAATAATATGGAGGATTTCAATGACTGAATTTAATTTTGATGCAAAACTTAGTGCGGGCGAGCTTTACGCATTTTCCATGAGACACACTTATAAGAGTATGTCCGGGATTTTTGGACTTATCATAAGTTTTGGAAGTCTTATAATATGTGCAGTGAGATATAAATACCTTGACAAAACTGCCATTATGGCTCTTATAATAATAGGTCTTATATTTACCGTTATACAGCCGCTTATGCTCTGGAGCAAGGCAAATGCACAGGTAAAAAAGAACAAGAGCATAAATGCAAAACTTCACTATGATGTGAATGAAAACGGAATTATGGTTTCGCAGGGAGAACAGGAAGCCAAGATAAATTGGTATGATATAAGAAAGACTGTTGTTGTAAAGGACGCCGTCTATATCTATATGTCACCGGTGAGAGCGTTTATATTCACAAAGAAACAATGCGGTGATGATTTTGGTTCACTTGTAGGTTTTATACAGGAAAAAGTAAAACAGTACAAAGACTATGAACCTGAAGAAACAGAGGAAAACGGAGGTACTGATGAGTAAAAAAGTCACGGTAAGCCAGTGTGAGAAAGACACATTTGAGCTTGGAAAAAAACTTGGAGAAAATTGCAAACCGGGTGATATAATCCTTTTAAACGGTGACCTCGGTGTCGGAAAGACCGTTTTTACAAAAGGTTTTGGCAAAGGACTTGGTATTGATGAACCTATATGCAGTCCGACTTTTACAATAATGCAGATATATGAGAGCGGAAGACTTCCGCTTTATCATTTTGATGTGTACCGTATTGCCGATGTCTGCGAGATGGACGAGATAGGATATGAGGATTACTTTTTCGGAAACGGAGTATGTCTCATAGAGTGGGCGGGGCTTATAAGCGAGATAATACCGGATGAGCACATCAGTGTCACCATAGAAAAGGATCTTGAAAAGGGATTTGAATATAGAAATATCACGATAGAAGAATAAGTGAAAATTATAGTGTGAACATTGAAAAAATGTATAAATGTATGGAAATAATAAAAAAGAAGTGGAGATAGATTACAGATATGAAGATATTAGGAATTGACAGTTCAGGGCTTGTGGCTTCGGCTGCTATTGCCGATGAGAAAAATATCATTGCGGAGTTTACCGTAAACAATAAACAGACACATTCGCAGACACTTCTTCCTATGATAGAAAAAGTTGTCGATATGTCAGGGATTGAACTTGAACAGATAGAAGCCATAGCGATTGCGGCAGGTCCCGGTTCATTTACGGGACTCCGTATAGGTTCGGCAACGGCAAAGGGGATAGGTCTTGCACTTAAAAAGCCGATAGTTCCGGTGCCTACATTGGAGGGACTTGCTTACAGGGTAAGCGTTTTTGACGGACTTATATGTCCTATAATGGATGCAAGACGCAGTCAGGTATATACAGGTATCTATAAGGCGGATGGTGCAGGGCTTACCTGCCTGTCTGAGCAGAAAGCCGTTGATATACATGATATTTTAAAAGAACTTGAAGAATATGACGAAAAGGTCATATTTTTAGGTGACGGTGTAGAGGTTCACAGGGAGACGATAGAAAATGAGTTGAAAAATGAGTTTGTCTTTGCACCGGTACATCTCGCAAAGCAGAGTGCGGCAGCAGTAGCAGTTCTTGGCGGCATATATTTTGAGCAGGGAAAAGCAGAAAGTGCAGATGAGCACAAACCTATTTATCTTAGAAAGTCACAGGCTGAGAGAGAAAGAGAAGAAAGGTTAAAAAATCAGGGTTAAAATTGAGAGATTGTTTTAAGACAGAGAAAATGTCTGTAAAAGATATTGATGAGACGGCTCACTTAGAGGAGAGTATCTTTTCACATCCGTGGAGTAAAAAAAGCATAGAGAGTACATTGTTATCATCAGATAATGTCTGTCTTGTGGTATATGACAGCGAAAAAAACATACAGGCAGGTTATTGTATTTTTACGACATCATTTGAGGATGCCGACCTTTGCAGAATAGCAGTTCTTAATGATTACAGAAGAAATCATCTTGCAGACGGAATGTTTAAAAAGGCATTTGAAAAACTTGAAAAAAAAGGAGTTAAGAGAGTTCTTCTTGAAGTAAGGGAGAGTAATAATGCCGCAATAGCTCTCTACAAAAAATATGGATTTGAACAGATAGGCAAAAGAAAAAATTATTATAGTGAGCCGGCAGAAGACGGTCTGGTGTTTGAGACTTCGCTGCCTGCCAGCTATTACCACTGTACATTATAATGTTACCGGCGTATTATAGATGCAGAACAAGGAGACAGACAACGCATCAGATGAAATGTCAGGAGGAAACATGAAGGATATATATTGTAATGTATGTGGAAAAAAATTATTTGTAGAAAAAGGAATATTAAAAGAGGACGCATTTGAAGCGAAAAAACAGTGGGGATATTTTTCAAAAAAAGACGGTATGCTCCACTCATTTGTAATCTGCGAAAAATGTTATGATGATATGATTAAGAAATTTGTGATACCGCCTGAGATTACGGAGGTTCATGAACTGTAAAGTGAAAAGACGGTTCGGTCTTAAAAATAGAAATTTAAAATTCTTTTATAAAAAATAATCGTATCAGTATAAAAGTCCTCTGGAATGTGAGGAAAAATGTTAGATTTATGTTTACTTGGGACAAGCGGAATGATGCCGCTGCCGGGAAGATGGCTTACGGCACTCATGGTGAGATTTTCAGGAAGCAGTCTTTTGATAGACTGTGGAGAGGGGACACAGATAGCCATGAAAGAGAGAGGATGGAGTGCAAATCCCATTGATACGATATGTTTTACGCATTATCATGGCGATCATATAAGCGGACTGCCAGGACTTTTGCTGTCTATGGGAAATTCGGACAGAAAGGAACCGGTAACGCTTATCGGTCCTAAAGGTCTTGAAAAAGTCGTAAATTCTTTGAGGATAATAGCTCCGGGAC
>JBNMLR010000182.1:0-5078 GCA_050874945.1 Butyribacter sp.
GCTTCTTTTAACTGCTGTGCAAGTGAGACGCTTGTCACGGCTATCTCAAGATGATAGCCTTTTTGAGGGTTGGTAACTGAACCGGCAACCATAAATGCTCCACGCAGAAACGCCCGTTTACAGCAGGTGTTCCTGATTATAAGCTGATTTACGGCATTAAAATCTCCCCATGTGTCCTCATCACTTAAAAGTTTTATCGTTCTTAGCACTTCAAGTACATTTTCACTGTCTTTTATACAGATAAAATAGTTTTTTGAGCGAGCCATAAGATTGTGCGTTCTTATCATCACTTCCGGCGATATGTCAAACATGCACTTTAATAACATATAAGATTTCTTTGCAACTGTCAAGTTCTCTGTTCGCATTTCAATATAATTTTCATTTTTAAAATCTCTTTTTATATGTCCCGTAAGTGCAAATATCACTGCAAGCTGGGCTATCTGACAATGTCTTCCTTTGTCATACTGTTTTCCAATTTCTTCCTTTACATCACTTGCAAACGACATTAATTTTCTCCCTTTGTTTTGGCATCCTTTTCTATATCCCTGTGCTCAACTTTAAGACTGTATGGAAGTTCCTGCATATGCTTTGCAAGTGCATTTGCAAGTGATACCGAACGATGCTTTCCTCCCGTACAGCCTATTCCTATAACAAGCTGGTTTTTCCCCTCAGTGATATAATTTGGAACAAGAAATTTTATCATATCAAATAATTTTTCATCAAATTCTTTTGCCTGTTCCGATTTCATAACATAATCATACACTTCAAAATCATTTCCCGTTTTTTTCTTTAACTCCGGAATATAGTACGGATTTGGTAAAAATCTCACATCAAAAACAAGGTCACAGTCTGCCGGTATCCCGTATTTAAATCCAAATGACAGTATCGTGATAAAAAAGTTCTGATACTCTTCGTTTTCTAAAAATATCTTGTCAATCTCCTGTTTGAGTTCACGCACCAGCATATGACTTGTATCCATAATATAGTCGGCGTGTTTTTTTATAAACTGGAGTTCTTCTCTCTCTGCCTCTATCGCTTTGTCAACCCTGCCTTGCAAGGCAAGAGGGTGATTTCTTCTTGTCTCTTTATATCTCTTAACGAGCACATTGCTGTCAGCATCAAGAAAAAGTATCTCATACGGATAGCCGTTTTCTCTCATTTCATTGAGTGTTTTATCAAGATGTGAAAGTCCCTCAAGATTTCTGATATCTATACCAAGTGCCAGTTTTTCTATGCTGTCAGTTTCACATATAAACATTTTTGTAAGTTTTGGTATAAGTTTTACCGGAAGGTTATCTACACAAAAATATCCTATATCCTCAAGCATTTTAAGCACTGAGCTTTTCCCGGCTCCTGACATTCCCGTAACTATTACAAAACGCATATTCATCCTCATTTCTTTAACTCCATCCTAGTTTTCTTACTTCCATTTCAAGTATGACTCCAAACTTTTTCTCTACTTCTTCTCTTACATGAGTTATAACAGCTTTTGCTTCCTCGCAGGTTCCACCGCCGACATTTACGACAAATCCACAATGCTTCTCTGACACCATGACATTTCCGACACGGTAACCTCTTAGCCCTGCATCATCGACAAGTTTTCCGGCAAAATATCCCTCCGGTCTTTTAAATGTACTTCCGGCACTTGCATATTCAAGTGGCTGTTTATCCCGTCGCCTTGTCGAAAAATCTTTCATCTTTGCAAGTATTTCCTCTTTTTTGCCCTTCTTTAAAGCAAATTCAGCTGATAAAACTACAAGATTTTTTTTCTGTATTATACTGTTTCTATATGAAAGTTCTAATTCTTTATTTGTCATTTTCACGACACTTCCATCCTCCATAAGAACATCCGCACTGACTATTACATCTTTAATCTCGCCCCCGTATGCTCCCGCATTCATCGAAATCGCTCCGCCTATACTTCCCGGTATTCCCCCTGCAAATTCAAATCCTGTAAGGGAACTTTCAGAAGCAAGAACTGCTGCTCTTGAAAGCATCACACCTGCCTGTGCATAGATATATGTCATATCGCCATCTTCTTTTTCTATATTAAGTTCCTTTAAGTTTTCCGTAGAAACTACTATCCCATTATATCCCTCATCTGCAACTAAAAGATTACTTCCGTTACCTAGAATAAAATATTCCTGTTCTTCTTTTTTAAGTAATTCTATTGTGTTTATTATCTTATCTATATTATCAGAACTGACAAATACCCTTGCCGGGCCTCCTATCCTGAATGTAGTATGTCTGCTCATCGCTTCTGACTCAGAAACACACTGTTCTCCATTTATATCAATAAGTTTTTTTACGATTTCAGTTTCAGCCATGCTGACCTCCAATTTTTAAATGCATTTATATCACTTTTTGTGAAACTATTATATGTTTTGTTAATTCTGCAACTATAACAAATACTAATTTATAATCCTCTTATATTTATATCACATTGCCGGTATTAGTTGCAAGTTTTTACGAGCAGGCTGAACTTACACTTTTTTGTAACAGTTCAGCCTTGCATTTCTTACATTCATAAACCTGCCAGCGAGCTGTCAGTCGCTGCTTTGCAGCTTTTGTTTATTTCATTTCAGAAATGAAAGGCTATTCTACCATAAAAAGATAATTAACAATACAATGAACAAGCTCATCGTATTGCCAATTATCTTTTTATGGCTGAACTGTTACCAATATTTTTTAAAATTTTTTTAAAATAAGTGTTGACTTTTTATTTTATATGGGGTATAGTATAACTCGTCGGTGCGAAGCGACAACAGTTAAATAACTTAAATATGTGCGCGTAGCTCAGCTGGATAGAGCGTCTGACTACGGATCAGAAGGCCGGGAGTTCGAATCTTCTCGCGCACGTTGATTATCCTCGTATTATGAATGTCATGATATGGGGATTTTTTGTTACTGATAATTTGTTATTGCTTATCCTGCTGTGCGATTGATAACGATAATTCACATTTTTTACTGTCAATGCAGCAGTCATTTAAAATTGCAAAAGTAACTCATTGTATTTTTGCAATTTGCGAAAGTGAGGTTTGTATGTTCCAGACTTTAAATAAGGAGCTTTCTACTACCCAGATAATAGCACTTGGTTTTCTAGGTACTATCTTTATAGGTGCCATGATACTCTGTCTGCCATTTTCCTCAGCAGATGGAAATTTCACTCCGTTTATCGATGCCCTATTTACATCAACTACTTCCGTCTGTGTGACCGGACTTGTTGTTGTAAATACAGCAACCCACTGGAGTCTTTTTGGCAAGATAGTCATTCTCATACTTATCCAGCTAGGCGGGCTGGGGATAGTCTCCTTTGTCACCGGAATAATGATGGTTGCAGGAGGCCGCATTACATTGAGCGACAGGCTTCTCCTTGAAGATGCACTCAACTTAAGCACTCTCAAGGTCTTGTCCGCTTTTTAAAATTTATTTTCAGAGGTACTTTTATTATAGAAATAATCGGTGCAATCTGCTACAGTTTCGTTTTCGTTCCCAATTTCGGTCTGATAAAAGGACTGTGGTTTTCCATATTTCATGCTGTTTCCGCTTTTTGTAATGCCGGTATTGACCTGCTCGGTGCAAACAGCCTTGAACCTTATATTTCAAATCCGTGGATAAATTTTGTAACGATGTTTCTTATTATTTCAGGCGGAATAGGTTTTATCGTGTGGATGGATTTAAAAGCTGCCATTAAAAATTATTTTCAGAATAAAATTTCTGTTAAGAAGAGTTTGCAAAAATTAAGACTTCACACAAAGATAACACTTATAACAACTGCTATCCTTATCTTAGGTGGTGCATTACTTATATTTGTCCTTGAATATACAAATACTGACACGATTGGTAAACTGAGCTTTTTTGATAAAATAGTTGCAAGCCTTTTTCAATCGGTCACATTAAGGACTGCGGGATTTGCAACATTTTCACAGTCGGGCTTAAGACACGGAACTGTGCTTCTTTGTTACTTTTTGATGTTTATCGGTGGTTCTTCAATAGGTACGGCTGGCGGAATAAAAACTACAACCGTTGCCACATTATTTTTAAGCACCCGTGCCATTGTAAAAGGAAAGACACATCTTGTCGTTTTCAGGAAAAACATACCACACCAGACGGTCACAAAAGCACTTGCCGTAACAATGGTCAGCATATCATTCCTGCTGCTTGCATCCGTCGGACTATATCAGGCAGAGGGCGGCTCAATGGTCGATGTTGTCTACGAAACCACAAGTGCCATAGCAACCGTCGGACTCACAAGAGATTACACCTCAAAGCTTCATTTCTTAGGAAAACTTATCATAACAGTGTGTATGTATCTTGGCAGAATAGGACCAATCTCGATGGTCATCTTCTTCAATAAAGACAGACGAAAAGATCTTGTCTCTTATCCTCACGAAGATATAACCGTCGGCTGATAAATCAACTTTAAAACAAAAAAGGAGGAACTCATGGAAAAATCATTTGCCGTTATAGGACTTGGAAAATTTGGACGAAGCGTTGCCATCGAACTTGCAAATACAGGTGCCGATGTTCTAGCTGTTGATATAGATAAAGAGCGTGTCCACTCTGTTGCCAACTTTGTCACCTGTGCAGTTGCTATCGATGTAAGGGATACTGAAGCACTGGATACTCTCGGTCTTTCTAATATGGATGCCGTTGTCGTTGCAATCACTGAAAAACTTGATATAAGTATTCTTGCAACAATTTATGCAAAAGATGCCGGTGTCAAAACCGTAGTATGCAAGGCTCAGGATGAAACACATAAAAAAATACTTGAAAAACTTGGAGCAGACCAGACAATAATGCCAGAACAGGAAACCGGAATCCGTCTTGCAAGGAAACTCTCCAACAGGCGTGTTATTAATTTTATGGAAATATCTGACAAACTTAAAATGGTGGAGATTGATGTCAAGCCAAACTGGATAGGAAAATCTCTTATGGAACTCGACCTAAGAAAAAAAGAAAACCTGAATGTAATTGCCGTAAGACAGGATACATCATCTGAATACGAGGTAAACCCGTCACCTGATATAAGACTGACCGATAAGATGACTATGCTTATCACCTGTGAGGTTAAAGAC
>JBNMLR010000183.1:0-5076 GCA_050874945.1 Butyribacter sp.
ACCCTACATATGCTGTTTCACTCTGGTCTGACTGGGATGACGGAATGGTTATGTATGTTAAGTCTACAGTTACAGCTTACTATGGTTATGATGAGATGGGTATAGGTTTATATGACCCTCAGACAGGTAAGTTCCATGACGCACTTGAGGAGAACGGACCATATCTCCAGATGCTTAAGTTCTACAATGACTTATATCGTGCAGGTCTTGTAGATCCTGACTCAATGACACAGACATATGACCAGATGAGTGCTAAGGTTAAGAGTGGTGGTGTATTATTCTCAATCTTCAACTACTCAGGTTCAATTGGATACAACACAGACGCACATCTTAAAGCAGGTAAATATATGTACTGCATGAAACCTGACGAAGCTAAGCCTATCGTTTATGGTATGAATACACAGGGTGGTGACCGTATTACAACAATCGGTGCTAAGACAGAGTACCCTGACTTATGTACGGAAATCATCAACTACTTTGCAACTCCTGAAGGACGTATGGTATATGCTTACGGACCTAAGGGCGAGACATGGGATTATGACAAGGATGGTAACACATACTTCACAGAACTTGGTAAAAAGACTCATGCCGATGGTAAGACAAAGATGGAGAAGCATAAGGGATCATTCCAGGATGGAAGTATCCAGGCAGCATTCTCTACATGGGCTAACGATGCTGAGAACCCTGATTCAAACGGTGAAACATACAACAGTGATAACTGGAAATCTAATATCACAACTCCTGAGTACAAGATTCAGCAGGATTGGGTCAACAAGACAGGATGTAAGAACCTTAACGAGTACATGGAAAAGGGCGGTAAGTATGTAGTTGCACCTGCAACATCTTACTCAGCAAGTGCTAAGGATGATGAATTAAAGACAACTTGGGCTCAGGTTACAACATCTATCAAAGAGAATTCTTGGAAAGCAATCTATGCTAAGACAGATGCTGAGTACAACAAGTGTGTTCAGAAGATGAAGAAAGACACAGCAGCATACGGTTACGATAAGTGCCTCAAGTGGTGTGAAAACGAAGCTGCAACTCGTCGTTCATTGGAAAAAGCATTAAAGAACTAAATAATATTTAAGGTTAAGCCTTATATGGATATTTATCCCCTCCGCATTGATGTGTGGAGGGGATTTTTTTGCAACAGTTTGGACATAAAAAATATATATGGTAATATATGGGTTTGCTGATTGTATTGACATATTTTTATTGCAGAATAGTCTTTCATTTCTTAAAAATGTTGAAATTTTGTGCAGTTTGCTATAAAATAGGGGTGTGATATTAAGGTTGTTTGGCTGAAATGCATTATTATAAGAATGATACTCATGGTGTCTGCCATGGGACAAACAATAAATGGAGGGGATAAGCATGAAAAACTTTTTAAAAATGGCATTAAAAGAAAATAAGGCAAAAAAAACAGAACCACCTACGGCAACAGCTCAAAATCCTGTCGGAAATAATGTGTCAGGAAACGGAAATCAGAAATCCGGGATAAAAAAGTCAAGTTCCATAGTTGCAAGGATTGCTGCACTCGTATATATTACCATTTTTGTTACAGTGATACTTATCGCAGTGTTAGTAGTTCCTTATGTAAGTAAGACTTTACAGAATAATACGAAATCAACTATGAGTGATGTTGTCAAAACATTAGGAGAGTCTTTTGACAAGCAGATTGACAGAAGCGGTAAGAATGTTGTACTCACAAAAGTTGCATTGAGAAATGCACTGAAAGGTGCAGGAATAGACGGATTGTCAACATCATATATGTATATTATCGACTCTGACAAAAATTATGCATGGCATCCGGATGAAGAAAAGATTGGTTCAAAAGTGGATGTGTCGGATATTGAAAGCATTGTTGATAAGATGCTTCAGCAGGGCGGCGGTGATGAAAATTACGGATTTGTTGATTATACATATAAGAATACAAATAAGACAGCTTCATATTATACGAGCAGTACAGGTGCATTTACATTGATATTATGCTGTGATAAGTCTGAGATAAATGCTCCGGTAAGAAAAGTGTATGCAAGGTCGGGGATTGCGATAATCATTGTAGTTATAATCATGGGAGGACTTGCGATAATCATTCCACGCAAGATAGCAGCCCCTATAAAAGATGTTGTATTTTCAATGAACCGTATGGCAGAACTTGATTTGGCACACAGAGACATAAATGTGCATAAGGTAGCTAAAAAGAACGATGAAATGGGTATGCTGGCGAGGTCGGCATTAGTTCTTAAAGAAGAACTCTCGACAATGGCAAAAACATTGATGGATAACAGTTCTAAACTTGACGATGCATCAGTGTCATTGAAAAACAGTATAGAAAAGGTTGATGATACGGTTTCAGGCATAGAACAGGCTGTTACAGGCATTGCTGACGGTGCGGGTAGTCAGGCATCAGATACGCAGAGTGCAAATGAGAGCGTTATAAATATCGGTGCAGACATAGACAGATGTACTGATACGATGAATGACCTTTCAGAGTCGGTTGAGAAAATGAAAAATATGAGCAGGGAGACAACGGCAGTATTAAAAGAACTTGTCAAGATAAGTGAGAATACTTCCGAAGAGATTTCAGTGCTCAAAGAAGAAACATCTAAAACCCATGTTTCGGCAGAGGCTATAAGGAGTGCCGTTGAACTGATACAGTCGATTGCAGACCAGACAAGTCTTCTTTCGCTCAATGCTTCTATAGAAGCTGCACGGGCAGGAGAACACGGAAAAGGTTTTGCGGTAGTGGCAGACGAGATAAGAAGCCTTTCAGAGAGCAGCATGAACAGTGCAGACGAGATAGAGAGGATTGTAGCGGAACTGCTTGACAACTCAAATGTAAGCGTCAAGAGGATGGCAACAGTAAGCGATGATGTTTCAATACAGATAGACAAACTTGGAAATACCAGAAAGTCATTTAAAGGACTTACAAATGAAACCGATAAGGTTATAGAACTTACGGACAGTATCTCACAACAGGTAAATGAGATAAACAATGCAAAGAACAATGTAAGTTCAGTGCTTGAAAGTCTTTCGGCGATAGCTGAACAAAATGCGGCAAGTACCGAGGAAACATCTGCATCAGTTCAGGAGATTGGAACTTCTATAGATGTAATAGGAGACAGTGCAAATGATTTGCAAAATCTTGCAATGGATATGAGTGATTACATAAAGAAGTTCAGACTGTATGAGGACTAAAGATTTATTATGTCAATGGGAGTTAAAAACTCCCACTGACAGGCAGTAAAGTGACTGCGTTCATGAACAAGCAGTGGATTGCAAATATATGCGTGACTAAAAATAAACATAAAAAAAGAAGCGGCAAAGTTTTTCCGCTTCTTTTTTGATATTGTATTATTAATGACTGAGTAAGTTTTGTGCAAATCAGAGAGAAACAAATCGGTCTGCTTCAGCTTTTAATTCATTTGCAACCTGCTCATTTTCGTTCATTTCATTTGAAATGTCTTCAATACCTGATACAAGGTCTGTTGTGTTTGTTGCAACATTTGTAATTCCGTTTGTACTTTCTTCAACGGCTGTAGATATGCCGCTTAAAGACTCTGCAACATTTGACATGGCTTCTTTGATAGATGATGCCATAGTATTGAATTTAGTTACTATCTCGGTGACGTGCTCAGCGTCATCACTGTACTGGTGGCCTGATTTAACAAATCCCACATAATCTTCCATAACATTGTTTGTTATGTATTCTATCATCTGATTTGAATTTTTTGTAAGTTCCTTAACAGCAACGATAACCATGCTGTTGATATTCTGGATATTGTTTGCGGCTTCACGGCTTGAGTCTGCAAGCTGGCGGATTTCATCAGCTACAACTGCAAAGCCTTTTCCTGCTTCACCTGCTCTTGCGGCTTCGATTGAGGCATTTAATGCAAGAAGATTTGTCTGACCTGATATGTCTAATATGTCTTTTGTAAGGTCATTGACTTTGTCAACGCTCTTGCTTTCCTCGATTGCTTTTTCAAGGCTTTGAACTATTCCGCTTATAATTTCGTTTGCCGTGTTTCCGTTGTCAACGGCAGTTTTTTCAAGAGCATTTGCACGCTCTTTCATTTCATTTACATAATCAAGAAGTCTGACAGACTCGTCTGAAAGGTCGGTGACATTTGAGTCCACATCGTTTGTATTATCATTAACTGAGATAACGGTGGCAGACACTTCTTCCATTGCAGATGAAAGTTCTTCCATAACTGCTGATATGTCACATGAGCTGTCGTTTGCTTTGACAACTTTGTCAGATACGGTACCGACAATACTTTCAAGTTTATTTGTATTGTTGGTGATTTTTTTCATGATTGCCTGTAAAGTTTCAATAAACTTGTTTATATCATCGCTTATTGTGCCAATCTCGTCTTTTCCGCTGACCTTAAGTCGTTTTGTGAGGTCACCGCTGCCTGCGTTGATGTTGTTGATAATGTCGGCAAGTTCTTTTGTCATGACTGCGACAGGGCGGCAGATTGATTTGTAACAGACAAACAGAACACTAAGACCAAGCAATAAACCGATTACAAGGAGAGTAACACCTGTTACTTTGCTTGTGCTATATACATTTTTCTGTTCAGCAACACCGGAATCCATTGCTTTTTGGTTTGCCTCCTGCATCTGAGTAATATTATCCTCAATTTTTTGCGACTGTGTGAGCAGGGTATTGTTTGCCATTTCAGAGGCTATAGTACCCTGACCGGAAGTGCTTGCGTTGAGTGCAGTGTTAAAATCTTTAAGGTACTTATCATAGTTTGTCTTAAATTCATTAAAGTTGTCAGTTTCCTGTCCTTCATCAAGTGTTTTCTCAAACTGAGTGCACAGATTTGTAATCTCTTTTGTTCTCGTCTTGTAGGTCTGGACAAGGTCTGATTTTACGCTGTCATCAGTTGAAATACAATGTTTATAGATAATACTGTTTAAAGATTCAAACTTTTCTGCTATTTCACCGAGCTGCACAAGGCTTTTGGCATAATTGTCGGAAATTTCCGTACCGACATTTAGCATATTGTTGGCTATGCGGATAGAGGTTAGGCTTGATATAACAAGAAGTCAAGCTTAACCTCTATC
>JBNMLR010000184.1:0-5046 GCA_050874945.1 Butyribacter sp.
CTATGATTCTGCAAATAAACAGATTATTGTATATTCAAGTTGTGACGATGCTGAGGTCGGTCTGTGGACTTTGAATTGGAAAGTATAAGTTAAAACTTGGACAGAACATTGATTCAGATAATACAAAAACAATCAATTTAAACATTTATATACCACATATCCATAATGTGTTGTATTACCGCCCTCTTGTAAGCCTGCAACAGTACCATTTGTTCTTACTTCAACATAGCTACTTGGTATGCTTGTATCCTCTGTGGGTCTAAATAGTTCGGGGACAAATATATCTCCTGTAGCCCATGACCCACCACTGCAAATATGCGTAGTAGTTGTGAAACAAAAATTACCAATTCTAAAAAAAGATAACCGAATTTGGTGATATGGGATAGTAAAACTAATGGAAGTGCTTGCAATATCATTTAAACTAGACTTTAACAAAAACATATGAGTTTAACCAATTAAAGAGCTTTATAGCTCTTATTTTTATACAAAGAAAGGAAGAAAAACATTATGAAAATTATATTAAAAGACAACACAGAACTTACCGTTACTGAGCAATGCACAGCAACAACAATCACAGCAGAATTTTCTTCAGCAGAAGAAATTGAAAACTTTCGCAAGAAACTGACTGACGAAAATCTGTCAGCATTTAAGTACATAAAAGACGGTACTGACGAAATCATAGGCGAGTATAAAAATTACACTTTTGAAACGGTGTTATATCTTTACTCACAAGAAAAGAGTCTCTTTGAAGCAACATTTAATATCCGTCAGCTCAGCAATATCGAGGTGAGACTTGCGGCGGTTGAAGCAGGGCAGACAACTCAGAATGATGCCATTGCCGAGATGTCAGAGGTTATTTATAGTGAATAAGGATATTATGCAGTTGAAAGCGAGGTGAGACATAATGGTGAAATTTTGGTCTGAGAGAATTGCATACGATTTAAATCGTATTGACGAAGTACCAACAAAATTAAGAGAAAAAGTAAAAAAGTATATCGAACAGCACAAGGAAGCTTAAAGGCTTCTTTTTTAATGCCTAAAAAGGCAGGAAAGGACAAAGAAATGGACAAAATACAGATTTATGCAACACAGTTAGGGTTATCAACTATCATTGCAGCAATATCTTCAGAGTGTGGATTGCTTGGCTGGCTGCTTTTTGCGGTCACTATTGCAATGATTATTGATTTTGCCGCAGGAATGGCGGCAAGTGCAAAAGAGGCTGTCGAGCATCCAAACGATAAGAAATTTGGATGGAACAGCAAAAAGGGTATGATAGGCATTTTTAAGAAAGTCGGCTATATTTTGGTTATCTTTACGGCAATGATAGTTGATTTTCTTATTTATGAGTTGTCGGGGTATCTGGACATTCATTTACCTATAAGTACATTTTTTTCTACATTGGTGACAGCATGGTTTATTTTAAATGAGTGTCTGAGTATCACGGAAAATGCCGGGCGAATGGGTGTTGCCGTACCAGTATTTCTGACAAAGATAATAGCAGTGCTTAAAGGTACAGTTGAGGAAAAAGCAGATATATTAAAAGATAAAGAGGAAAGCGAGGAAAAATAATATGGCAAAGATAAAAGCAGTAACAGTACACGGAGGACATAACCCGCAGGGCAAGATAGCTTGCGGAGCAAGTGATTATATAGATGAAAGTAGGGAAGATAGAATAATCACAAAAAAGGTCATCAGTCTTTTAAAAAAGAACGGTATCAAAGCATATAATTGTACCGTAAACAACGGCACAAGTCAGACAGATGTGCTTAGAAAGATTTGTGAAAAGTGTAATGTTAAGACGAGAGACATTGACATTTCAATTCATTTCAACTCAGCAGCTCATCAGAAAGTTTCAGATGGTAAAACAACAGGAACAGAGGTCTGGGTAAGAGATACATCTGGTATCAAAGGAGATTTGGGAAAGAGGATATGCAACCAGCTTTCAAAGATTGGATTTAAGAATAGGGGCGTTAAGACTACATCAGGACTTTGGGTCTTAAACAAGACTACAAAACCCGCCTTGCTCATTGAGGTGTGTTTTGTATCTGACCCTGACGATGCAAAACTTTACAAAGCTAACAGGGACAAAGTAGCAAAAGCCATCGTACAGGCAATATTAAACTATAATAAGGTGCATTAAGATAATTAAATGCGAAGTAAGATGTTGCATAATATGTGATATTATATTATAATGCAATAAGAAAGAGCGGTGACAAGACCGCCCTTTTGATTTGTGTGTGGCTGACTTTAATTAGTCAGCCTTTTCTTTTTTTTGTTCTTCAGCAAGTTCTTTGATTTTTTCTTTTGCTTCGTCTAAATCTTTGCAACCATCCAAAATCATTGAAACCATTTTCATAATTTTATCAAATTGTTTGTCTGTCATTTCTTCCATGATAGCTCCTTTCTCCGCTTGCCCGGTTATTGTCTTTCGACAATATTATAATAAACTGTTTTTGGTTTAATGTCAAGAAGAAAAATAAATTTTTTTTAGATTATTTTTCTTAGGTATATTTAATTATATCACCAGGTTGCATATTTAATAATTCGCATAGTCGTTCAAGAGTTTTGATGCCAATCATTTCATTTTTTCTAAGTTTTTGCATGGCTGACTGGCTTATTAAACCCTCGTGCAAAATACGGGTACTATTGTAACCTTTGCTTTTAAGTGATGCAATTACATCTATTTTGTATTCTAACATGATAACACCTCTTTTCTATGTAATGATTATATGCGGATATATACTGTTCAGTCAAGAAAATAATCTGAAAATGATTTAATAGTAATGACAGCATTAAAAAAAGATGATATAATTTAGGTAGGATGGAAAATTGGTGATATATTTTTTACTATGATGGCATTGTCACCATTTTGCCACCATACACAAAATCATAAAGAAAAGGCAAACAAGGATTTAAAGATTAAACCCTATAAAATATATTAAATTTAAGGACTGGCAGAGTCTTATGGAGTCTTTGTTTTTCAAAGGTGATAAACGGTGCATGTTGAGACGGTCTGCTTGCTGTCGAAGAAACCTTGAGTTTATGCGGGTTAACGGGCTTTTTTAGAGAATATGTACCTGTGTTTTTAGCAGGGAAAAATGTATACAGAAAATAGAAATTTAAGAGGGGTACAAAAATTTGTTGATGCCAAAGTTGTGCGCCGGAATAGTACCGGTAGCAATTTGGTGTCCGCGAATAGTTACAACCCTGTCTAAAATATCGAAAAGTATAGATGGAATCCGTTTTTTGGGACATCAGGTATTGTATGCTTGGGTTGTATAAGAGAAGTAGGGTATTAATTAAGTTGACTTTTGTGGCCACAAAAGTTAAAATGAGAGAGCAAAAATGGAAGAAAAAGAAACAAAGATGGGAAGGCCTACGGAGGCTAAAAAAGGCATTACAATCAAAGTTAGAATTGATGACGAGACACAAAATATGATTGACTATTGCACTAAGAAAAAGAAGATTTCAAAGTCGGAGATTGTACGACTTGGTATTGCCAAGATATATCAAGAGATTAAAGGAGAGTTGTGAGATGAGATTTATAGGTTGTACAACCTTGTTGTTAGATAACATCAAGCAGGTTATTGATGAAAAAGCACCTAACGCAGAGACTTTATGCGATATTTTTTCTGGTACAGCTACTGTAGCAAGGTATTTCAAACAGTGGTATGAGGTGTATTCAAATGATTTACTTTATTTTTCGTATGTTCTTCAGAAGGGAACAATTGAAAATGATAGTGTACCTGTCTTTGAAAAATTAGAATCAGAGTTAGGTATTTCGGATCCTATTGCTTATTTTAATGAATTAGAAAACGATGAAATGGAATCATTACCAAAAGAAAAAAGATTTTTTCAAAATACATATGCACCTACCGGGGGAAGAATGTATATGACAGATGAGAATGCTTTGAGAATAGATTATGCCAGAAATACTGTTGAGGGGTGGAAAGAAAATGGAAATATTGACGACAATGAATACTATTATTTAGTGGCTTGTATCGTCGAAGGTATCCCTTTTGTTTCAAATATATCGGGAACTTATGGAGCATTTCATAAAACCTGGGAAAGACGCGCGTATAAAAAATATGAACTGTTTCGACTTGATGTTACAACTAACGGTAAACATAATAGATGTTTCAACGGTGATGGTGTGGAGATTATTAAAGGTCTTAGCGGTGATATTTTGTATATCGATCCACCGTACAATGGTAGACAGTACCTTCCAAATTATCACGTGCTTGAGACAGCAGCCAAGTATGATTTCCCAGAAGTGCGCGGATTAACTGCACAAAGACCATATGAAAACGCAAAGTCAGATTTTTGTCTAAAAACAAAAGTTGTTGATGCCTTTGAAGGTCTTATTCAAAATGCGAAATTTAAACATATTATTTTAAGTTATAGCACTGATGGACTTATGACAGTTGAAAAAATTGAACAGGTTATGAAGAAGTATGGTAAGCCAGAGACATTTAAGATTTACTGGATTCCGTATAGAAGATATAAAAGCAGAGCACAGAGTGAAAAAGAAGAATTAAAAGAAATGTTAGTATACATTGAAAAAAAGGTGAGATGATGAAGTATATAAAAAGCCCATTAAATTATACAGGAGGTAAGTATAAAATCCTCTCTCCAATATTTGAGATTTTCCCGGATAAAATAGATACTTTTGTGGATCTGTTTGCAGGAGGCTTTAATGTTGGAATAAATGTGGAGGCCAATACGATAATTTGTAATGATCAAATTACTTACTTGATTGAGTTATATGAGTATTTGGAAAATACAAGTATAGAAGATGTTATTGCTGCCATAAAGGGTAGAATTAATGAATTTCAACTTACTCAACAAAATGCTGAAGGATACAATGCGCTTAGGGATAGATACAATGAAAATAAGAATATAGTTGATTTCTTTGTTTTAACATTTTATGCATTTAATCATCAGATAAGGTTTAATAACAGCCAGAAGTTTAATACGCCTTTTGGCAAAAAAAGAAGCAGCTACAACGCATCAATTGAGAAAAATTTAATATGTTTTTGCGAAGCA
>JBNMLR010000185.1:0-5023 GCA_050874945.1 Butyribacter sp.
AACAGGCACTCCACCTGCAAGTTTTACTATCTCAGGATAGCTGAGCCAGAATGGTGCAGGGATGATAACTTCATCACCAGGATTTAAGAGTGCAGTAAATATATTTGTAAGTGAATGTTTTCCACCATTGCTTATAACTATCTGGTCTGGTTCATAATCAAGTCCGTTAAATTCCTTGAACTTTTTAGATATAGCTGCCTTTAATTCATTTGTTCCAGAAGCAGGTGTGTACTTTGTAAAGCCATCTTTAATCGCTTTGATAGCTGCTTCACAGATGTTTTCAGGTGTGTTGAAATCAGGTTCGCCAGCTCCAAATCCAACTACATCTTTTCCCTGTGCCTTAAGTTCTTTTGCCTTTGCCGTGATTGCAAGAGTTGACGAAGGTTTAACTGCTGCTGCTTTCTTTGATAATTCTAATGACATATTTCTAACCTCATTCCTGCGACTTTATCGCATAAGTAATTTAATATTTTTACGCCTGTATCAGAACCGGACTACAGTTCATACTATATATGACCTGCAATAAGAATATATCTCTTAATGAATCTTATTCATGATACGGTTTTAATTATCTCACATTACATATACCTGCGTCAATATATATGTTTACGATTATATCAAAAAAATATACCTTAAAATTGTAAAAATTAACAAAAACTCAACAATTTCAAGGTATAATAATGTAACACTATCAAGTAAGTCCCCCACTTCTATTGCATAGAGTAATAAGCGGGGGACTTACTTATATCAGAAGGTCTCATTCTGATATGCTGTGATAGCAGCTAATAGTGTTATGAGCAAGCAGCAAAGCGGATTGCGAATATCTGCTTGACTAATTTTTCTTAATTTTCTTAATTCTTAAAGCTATGGATAGGTGCAGGTATTCTTCCACCCCTGTTTACGAACTCGCCGCAGTCAAACTGATTTACAGGCATTACAGGTGCATATCCCAACAATCCTCCAAACTCTACCATCTCTCCGACTTTCTTTCCCGGAACAGGTATAAGTCTTGCCGCTGTCGTTTTCTGGTTTATCATTCCGATAGCCATCTCATCTGCGATTATTCCCGCAATCGTCTCAGGCTTTGTATCTCCCGGTATCGCTACCATGTCAAGTCCTACCGAACATACACAGGTCATGGCTTCAAGCTTTTCAAGTGTGAGTGCCCCGTCCTGAACTGCATTTATCATTCCCTGATCTTCACTTACCGGTATAAATGCTCCGCTGAGACCACCGACATATGAAGATGCCATTACACCGCCTTTTTTAACCTGATCGTTGAGCATTGCAAGTGCTGCCGTTGTTCCCGGTGCTCCTGCTCTCTCAAGTCCCATCTCCTCAAAGATGTCTGCGATACTGTCTCCGATTGCCGGTGTAGGTGCGAGTGAGAGGTCTATTATTCCAAACGGTATATTAAGTCTTTTTGATGCCTCAAGTGCAACAAGCTGACCTACTCTCGTAATCTTGAATGCAGTCTTTTTAATCTTTTCGCAGAGTGCTCCAAAGTCAAGTCCATGTGCCGACTCAAGTGCTTTTCTCATAACACCCGGTCCGCTTACTCCGACATTTATTATCTCGTCTGCCTCGGTGACACCGTGAAATGCTCCTGCCATAAACGGATTGTCATCAGGTGCATTGCAAAATACAACGAGTTTTGCACAGCCGTTACATTCACAGTCAACCGTTATATCAGCAGTCTCACGGACAATGTCACCCATAAGTCTTACGGCATCCATGTTTAATCCTGTCTTTGTCGAACCGACATTTACCGAACTGCACACAAAATCCGTAGCCTTAAGTGCTTCAGGTATTGAGCGGATAAGAAGCTCGTCACTCTTTGTCATTCCTTTTGAGACAAGTGCAGAATATCCACCGATAAAGTTTACTCCGACTTCCTTTGCAGCCTTGTCAAGTGTCTTTGCTATAGTCACATAGTCCTCAGGCTTCTTACAGGCAGAACCGCCGATAAGAGCTATAGGTGTAACTGATATTCTCTTGTTTACGATAGGAATACCGTATTCAAGTTCGATGGCTTTTCCCGTAGGAACAAGATCTTTTGCAACAGTTGTTATACGGTTGTATATTTTTTCATTTAATCTGTCAAGATCATCATCTATACAATTTAAAAGGCTTATACCAAGTGTAATCGTTCTTACATCAAGGTTTTCCTTCTCGATCATATCATTAGTTTCTTTAACTTCTGCTATATTTATCATACTAACCTCTTTCTGAGGAGCTTGTACCCCTCCTTATACAAACAAATCTCCACTCATCACTTATTGCTCTACGCAATAGAAATGTAGACTTCCCTGATAGTGTTAAATTCTGTGCATCTTGTCAAAAATATCCTCACGCTGAGCCTTTATAGTGCAACCCATATCCTCACCTATCTTTTCAAGGGCATTGTTAAATCCTGCAAAGTCTGTTTTGCACTCTGCAACATCGACGATCATCATCATGTTAAAAAATCCGCCTACGATAGTCTGTGAAATATCAAGGATATTTACATTGTTCTCTGCAAGATATGTGCATACCTTTGCGATAATACCAACACTGTCCTTACCTACTACTGTTATAACTGTTTTTTTCATCTTATCTATCCCTCGTTTCTGCACACATTTTTATACTTAGTGTGAAATATAATATATCTCACACCTAAAATCTGTGCCAAGTGTGCGCAGACACAAATCCCGTGCATGAAAATTTTTCACACTTTTTTCTTATCTTAAAGCACGACCATTTTGGACGGCTCGTCTCTCTTTGCTACCGACAGGTCAAAATCAAGGTCTTTTAATCCCATCTCCTCCCACAACTGACATTTTACTGCTTCAAATGCAAGCTGCGGATAATTATTTTCCTTTGACAGGTGTGCAAGAAAGGCATATTTTAAGTTTTTGTTTATCACCCTGCACAACAGACTCCCTGAATCTTCATTTGATAAATGACCGTATTCACTCAATATCCTACGCTTAAGCTGATACGGATATTTTCCGGCCTCAAGCATACTTATGTCATGATTTGCCTCAATAAACAACACATCCGTATCTTTTAAATGGTCTATTGTATAATCGTCATACTTTCCAAGATCAGTCGCTATGCTCGCCTTATGCCCCTCAGCCGTAAGGGTATATCCTACCGGATCTGCAGCATCATGTGAAGTTGAAAACGGCATTACCGTTATTCCGCCCATAGCTACCGGCTCATCAGCGTGAACCTCAAAAAGATGGTTCATGGAAATAACACCTTTTTTATCCTTAAGTCTTATGGCATCAAGCGTTCCGCCTGTCGCATAGACGGGTGTGTCAAACATCTTGACCATCATATTTACTCCCTGAATGTGGTCACTGTGCTCATGCGTTACAAATATCCCGTTTAGCTGTTCAGGAGCAACACCAATCTTTTTAAGTCCTTCGACTATTCTTTTGCGGCTCACTCCCGCATCTATCAAAATGTTTGTGTCGCCACTGCCAACATATGTACAGTTTCCACTGCTGCCGCTGGCAATACTGCATACTCTCATAACTACCTCATTTCTCTACTATATCCCATCTTTTAGTCCTCGTTCTCACACATAGCAAGTTTGTGCAAAGCACAAATCTTGAGTGTGAAAATTTTAATTTTCACACTACCCACTGAATTACAACAGCATCACCATCATTTACCGGTGTCATAAAGTCTCCATGAACACCATTTACTAATGTCTCGAGATGGTCGCCGTGGGCTACTGATGTATCTACAGGATAAAAATCAAATACATCTACAAGAATATATTTTTCTTTTCCTTTCATGATAACAGTGTCACCATTTACGGTAATCGTAATATCATGAACTCCTGTCTGTCCGTTCTTATCAGCCGATGCAGAAGTTGTTTCTGTCTCTGACTGTCCGTTTTCTGCAACTGATACAGTACCTATTTCTTCTGACTGTACGCTCTTTGCAACCGGTGCAGGATTTATTTCTGTCTCCGGCTGTCCTGTCACTATTTCATCGTTTATATTTTCCGTAAATTCTGCCTGTTCCCCGGCAGTCTCCCCTCCGGTACTGTGAGTCTCGACTTCATTATCATCTGATGATGAGTCTATTTCATCTATTGAATACACAACATCCGTTGGAAATTCCGGCTCACCGTATTTTGCATATAATTCATTATAATTAGGTTCTTCCTTTTTTATCTCACAGAGAATGGAAAAATTGTCATAAACCTTTGTGTTCATGTCCGCAGGGACATTATTTACATACACCTTTCCACTATAGATAATATCCATAAACTCAAGAACCTGCTTTAATGTATAATAATCAAGGAACCATATATCATCACCATCTTTTATATCGTAAAAACCTGATACAAGCTCCCCGTTTACTGCTACATATCTAGGACATACTACTTCCTTATCATTAAACTTAAATTTAATGGTCGATTTATATTCCGGAATATCCTCTATCTCTAATACCGCATCTTCTCCAATCGTTGACGGCTTTATATCAATTTTGGCATTCTGAATAACCGGCGTATTTATTCCCGCCTCAGAGCCGTTCATCTTTATCACGCAGGCTTCTCCATGCTTTCCGCGAGCCATACGCTTCTCACCGTTTACATTGTAGATAATGCTCTTTCCTCTTTTAGGGAAAAGATCCTCATTTGGAAAGCCAATGCTCATGGCTGCATCTATGATTGCAAGTTTTCCATTGTCATATAACTTAACTCTTTCATCATTTATATTTACAAATATGAAGTTATTACGCTGCTCATAGTAATTAAGACAGATTCCGACAGGAGTTACAAGAAGTGAATCAACTTTTATGTCATCCTGCATAAATTTAATATTTCCCATAACTTCTGAACCCCTGAGTGCAACTCTTTCTTTCGGAAGTTCAAGAAACTCGGCAAGACTTTCCACAAATCCTTTTATTTTTCCACCGCCGCCTACTACAAAGACCGCACTGACTGACTTTCCTCCGTTTAACTCCACGATCTTATCTGCAACACTCTTGGGAACCTGCTGGTAATCAGCCGGCTCCATGG
>JBNMLR010000186.1:0-5014 GCA_050874945.1 Butyribacter sp.
CTGTTTTACATAAAATTAAATATAGAAAAATACATAAATTTTAGAAGTTGATATTTCCATTATTTCATTTTATACAACTAAAATTATTATGAACTCATAATGATTTCAGTTGGCTTTCCAAGAACCATGCCACTCCGTCCTCATCGTTGCTTTTGGTGATAACATCGGCACAGTTTTTTAATTCGCCGCAGGCATTTGACATTGCTACTCCTATGCCTGCGGTTTTTATCATGTCTATGTCGTTGCCACCGTCACCAAATGCGATGAGTTCTGATATGTCGATACCCAGCTTTTTGCAAAGCCATTTAAGAGCATTTCCCTTGTTTACTTCTGAATGGTTTATCTCGATATTATTTGGCATTCCTGAGCATACTTTTGATGTTTTTAGGACTTTCAGTTCGTCTAAGACTTTTCTTCTTTCTTCCATGTCACTAAAAAACATATTTATCTTTTCGACACTCTCCAGTTTTTCTATGTTTTCCCAAAGGTCTTTTTTTGAACCTCTGCTTGAAAGATAATAATTCCTAAAGTCATCATTTTTTATGTATTTTTCGGCATTGTCATATGTCTTTTTGTCACCGAGTCCGACTCCTGACGATGCCACATCAGTAAGTGCATCGTGCCTTAGCACTATATCTCTCACAAGCAGCAGTTCATTTTTGTCAATGCTCTTTTTATGGATTATCCGCTCATCCGCAAGCTCATATACCATGCCGCCGTTTAGTGCTATGGCATAGTCTGTCCCTGAAATCGTTCTCAATTCTTTTAAAATTCCTGCGACAGGTCTGCCTGTCGTAAATACTATCTGTGTCCCGTTCTGTCCGTAACGCTCAAGGATTTCTCTTGTTCTGTCCGTCATTTTCCCGGTGCCGTCAAGACAGGTTCCGTCAAGGTCAAGTGCTATCATTGATATTTTTTTATTATTCACAATATTTACTAGGTGTAATAAATTCTACACTTATCTCCTTTTTTATCAATTTGAACTGTTCCCTCATCTCCTTATTTTTCTCACGGAGTGTGGTTTTATCTTCTTCATGCAGAAAACGCTTTTCACAATAATTTTCAAGATAATTTTTCTTAAAACCATCCATTCCAGCCACCATTACTTTTGATACTTTCAGTCGTTTCAACAGTTTTAAAAGCATCATGCCCGAACTGTCACTTACTATATTTCCGGAATTTAAGAGAGTTGAATAATTGACAATATGTCCCCCATCTATATCTCCGTTTATATTTGATGTGCATATGACATTTTTCATGTCAAGCGAATCTCTTATCATCTCAAATCTTTTCTGGTTTGCGATAAACACCATATCAGTTTTTAATGACGGTACAAAATTTATTGATATAACTTTAGGTTTATTTTTATCAATATATTTTCGTATCTTTTCGTTCTTTGTTTTTACGCTCTTGCCTGAACCTATTATAAGAACTTCTTTGCCCTTAAATTCACTTCTGAGTTTTGATATTTCCTCTTTATCGTCAACATAATTATTCTGGTATTTATTGTATATGTCACTTATTATCTTTGCATCAAATCTCAGTCTTTTTTCTCCCGGTATCTGCTCAAGCATATTTCTTATAACTCTCACCGGAATATTCTGTTTATCCATAAGAAACGATACATAATTCGGATGACAGTCAAGCGATGATGCAAGAAAATATTCAATCGAATATCCCCATTTTCTCTGCATATATATCGGCAGAAGATAATTGTCAACTATCTCAAGTATCGGAACAGCATCATAATTCTTATTATAACGCTTTTTCATGTAATCTACCATAAGTTCCGTACAAAGATTTCCTGCTCCCCTGCCCATCCCATAGACGGAACAATCTATTATCACATCCCTGTTCGTGCCAAATTCCATCATTCTCTGTGCATTTGCAAAGGCAAGCTGCAGATTATTGTGGGAATGATAACCGAGTTTTACATTTTCGTCAAGATTGCGGTCGATTATGTGGAGCATATGCATCATATCATTTTCAGACATTGCCCCAAGAGTATCTACTATATAAAAAGCAAACGGCTTTAACTGATTTACTTTCTTTATAATATCGAGTATCAGCTCATCATCATAGTTTGCCGAGCCAACAGGCTGGATAAACACATCATAACCTTTCTTTTTTAATATGTTCGCCCATTCAAATGCCTTTTTTATCTCATCAGAATGAAAAGTTATCCTTATCCCGTCAATTATCGTATCTGCCGCATCACAGATAAGTTCCGGATTTATCTCCTTTTCACCTATCGCTATCATCGCAACATACATTGATTTTGCTGACGGCTGTTTTACATAGCCGTTTATAACATCTGCATCTGCAAATAATGAATAATTTTCATTGACTGTTTTTTCCGTTATAAAACCACACTCTATAAGGTCGATTTCCGCAAGAGCAAGCCTGTCAAGTATTCCGCTTATCGTTTCCTTTCCAAACTTCCAGTCATTTATGTAACCGCCATCTCTGAGCGTGCAGTCAAGCAATCTTATCTCTCCCATATTTAAGCCCTGCCTTCCTTTACTCTCTGCTGATAAACTGCATTTGCAAGCACAAAATCAATCTTTTCATTTATGTCCACTGCTTCTTCACCCGTAACCTCGACAAGACACGGATTATCCCCTGTTCTTCTGTGCTTGTTTAAAATAAGCTCTCTGCCATACACATAAAGCCCTGTCGTCTCAACATAAATCTTTTTTAAATCCTGTGTCCTCGGCACACTGTTTTTATCATAATTTAAAGGTTCATTTTCAGTCCACAAAAAATCGTGACAAGGCACAACTGAAAGTGCAGAATCATATTCGCCGCTCTCAACGGCATCAATAGCCTTTTCAATGGTCTGTCTGCTGATAAAAGGTGCAGTTGCATGAGCAAGCACATATGTGTCAGCCTCAACATCATTTGCAAAAGCCTCAAGCACTTCAAGTATCAAAGTCGTATTCCTGTCAAGTTCTTTACTTCTCTTTAAAAATCCCACACCGTCAGGAAGATATTTAACTATTTCCTCATCGCTGCAATAAACATAAATCGCATCAACCTTATCAACCGTCTTAAGCGTATTTAAAATATAAGTGATAAGCGGTTTTCCACCATCAAATGCCTTAGTGTTCTTTCCCGGAAGTCTCTCATTATTTAATTTTACCGGAACAAATGCAACTGTTTTTTTCTTATTCATTTTCGTCCTCCTATCAACAAATCATTTCAACTCTTTTTATTTTCCATCTTTTTTTCATTTATTTCTTATACAATTTTCATGTTATGTATTAGATTAAATATGCGGTAATACTTCCTCCGGCTCCATAATCTTTTCAACAAAATGTTTATTTGCCTTATACTGCTCTATCACACCCGATGCCTGGCTAAGCACCTGTGATGCCATCTCGCTGTCCTGTCTTTTCAACATAATCTCAAGTGCCCTTAATTTGCCCTCAAGTATTCTCTTTTCCACGGCTTCTCTCGCCTTTATTTTCACTGTAATATCTGAATTTTCAAGTTTCTTTTCCATTTCCATGCTCTTCACCCTCTTTAAGATATTTTTTTCACCGCTGTAAAACCATATGGACTTTTTGTCTTCTGAATATTCACTGTTTACTACTGTTATCTCTATCTCCACAAGTTTTTCTTTTACAACCCACGGATACATTAGAAATGTACTTAGGTTTTCTTCCTCAAGAAAAATAATGCTGTCATCACTACAAAAACTTTCATGGTCTTTTTTTAAGATACGGCTGTTCCATCCGCTGTCGATAAATATACGGCTGACTTCTTCATAACACTTTGACTGTTTTTGATGCAAAAATTCATCAATTCCAAAAAGCTCCAGATAATTTTTTGCAAATATCTCATTTGCATTATCCGTATTTATTATAAATTTTTCTTTTATCCGCTTTTCACCTGCCTGAACCGCCGCATATTTACTTTCCGTTACATTATTTTTCTCACATTTATTGTCACAGGCACCGATAATCCCGGCTGTAATATAAGCCGCCGCATAATAAAGATGCAGTTTTTCATACTCTGTTTCTATCTCCTCACCAAAACTTAGAACTTTATCACAGGTATTTTTCATTCCGCCGACCGATGTTGAGTTTGGTGTTATCACAAGGTCTATTTTTCCCTCCACCACAAACGGAATAAGTTCAGATGGCACTGAATTTTTTATAACCGTACTGTCCTTTATTATATTTTCATATGGAAGATATCTGTCTTTCGGATGCGGTTTTACGATAACCTCATAATCTTTTGCAAAATAATCAATAAGAAGTGTTGTCATTTTTCTCTGCATTGATATACTTTGAATTTCAAGATTATTGTGATACTGCGTGAGAAATAACATTCTTTTTTTATTTTTATCTGCTTTTATTATCCTGCCGTCATAGAGCCTGATTATTTCTTTTCTAGTCTTTTCATCAAGCTTTTTCATTGTTTTATATATGGAAAAATCCAACTCTTTGCTGTCATAAAAACCTTTAGGCTGATTATCTTTGTCACATAGTTTGTCAATGACCATCTTGTTTCTGCCAGCCGCCTGAAGATACTCACACACAACATAATTATGCGTATTTATCTCACGAAGCAGTTTAAGATAACGCCTTTCCTCTCCGAGCATACCGCTGGCATCCTCGATGTAATGATATGAAATCCTGTTTTTTATGATATAAACCGGCACAGACCATATATCAGCAGATACATATATATCTTCAAACTTTTCAAATTCATATCTGCTCCAGTTTTTTACCACCCTGCAAGTCTTATCAAGCACTTCCTCAATCTCATCCCTTGTACTTGATTCGTTTAATCTCTTTCCTATTTCTTTTCTGAACTGCCGCTCAGGAATGATAATAATATCCTTAAACCATCCCGTCTTTTTTAATTTTCCAAGAAATACTTTCGATTCATTTCCTGCAAATAAATATTCGGTTATCATCAAAACTGCTTCTTCATTTCTGTGCCTGCAAAGTTTATGTACTATCGCACACAGCACATGGTATGCCGTTGATGAATGATATAAGAC
>JBNMLR010000187.1:0-4998 GCA_050874945.1 Butyribacter sp.
CTCTTAAACAACTCCTCAAAAGACTCCCCATCATCAGGTGCCTGATATTTTTCGGGAGCTTCAAATAAAATGTTTACCTGACTGTCAGACGATTTTAATTTACCCGCATCCATTGAAAAACTGCTCTCAACTCCCTCATATTTTCCAAAACTCATCTCAACAAGCCTGTCATCATTGATTATCGGTATATCACGCCCGGCAAGAAGTATCTCCGCCGTCTTTCTCGCTCTCTTAAGCGGTGAACAGTAACATATGTCAAAATGCACATCCTTATATTTTAATGCCGCTGTTTCAGCCATCTTTATTCCCTCATCATTAAGAGGAATGTCTGTCCTGCCCTGAAGTTTATGCAGCTCATTCCAGTCCGTTTTCCCGTGTCTCATTATGTATAACATCTGTTTTATCTCCACCTTTCCCAGAGTTATTTAGTTATTTACATCCATAATCTGCTATCATTTTATTCCTTGAAAAAAAACATTTCAAGTGCTAAAATATTTCCTGCTAAATTTTTATAATACTTTACTCAGGAGGAACTTATGAAACTGAAGGCTTTAAAAGCAGCTTTTCCTAATACACTTCCCATTTTTACGGGATTTTTATTTTTAAGTCTCGCATACGGCATCTACATGAACGCATCCGGATTTTCTTTTGTATATCCGCTGTGTATGAGTTTTCTTATATACGGCGGCTCTCTCGAATTTGTCTGTGTCGAGATGCTTCTAAGTCCGTTTGCACCATTGCAGGTATTTGTCATGGCACTTTTAATACAGGCAAGACATTTATTTTACGGTCTTTCTATGCTTGACAGATTTAAGGGACTTGGACTTAAAAAATATTATCTCATATTTGGAATGTGCGACGAAACATTCTCCGTAAATTATACGGCTGACATACCCGATGATGTTGACAAGGGATGGTTCATGTTTTTTGTCACGCTCCTAAACCAGATATACTGGGTTTTAGGTGCAACTTTCGGCGGTATAATCGGCTCTCTTTTTACATTCGATACATCAAATATAAGTTTTGTGATGACAGCCATGTTTGTTGTTATATTTCTAGAGCAATGGCTGAAAGAAAAAAATCATGTATCATCACTTATCGGTATTTTCGTATCAATAATATGCCTTTTATGCTTTGGTGCTGATTCATTTATGCTGCCGACAATGATATGTATCATCGTGCTTCTCGCACTTCTTAGAAAACCTTTGGAAAAACAGGAGAAAATATCATGACAATAGAACAACAGATAATAACGATAGGACTTTGCGTACTTGGCACGATGGCAACACGCTTTCTGCCGTTCATCATTTTTTCAGAAAACAGGGAGACACCTGCCTTTATACAATATATAGGCAAATATCTCCCATCGGCTGTTTTTGGAATGTTAGTAATATATTGTCTCAAAAATGTAAATTTTATTCACGGAAATCACGGACTTCCTGAAATCATCTCGATTTTTGTCACCGCCGCTTTGCATCTCTGGAAAAGACAGATGCTTATCTCAATCGCAGGCGGCACTATATGTTATATGCTCCTGATGCAGTTTATATTCTGATACCATAAAGGCCTCAACTTATAGTGAATATAAGTCGAGGTCTTTCCTTATAGTGTTAAATATAACCTGACTGGATATTCTAACTTCTTATTGCTCTGAGACTACAGCCATTTTCTAAGAATATCATTAAGTTTGTTTATATCAAGCGGTTTTGCCATATGCTCATTCATTCCTGCATTTTTTGCAAGGATAACATCCTCGGCAAACGCATTTGCGGTCATGGCTATGATAGGTGTGTCTGCTTTAACCTTATCGTCAAGATTTCTTATGGCAGCAGCCGCATCATATCCATTCATCAATGGCATCTGTATATCCATAAATATAATATCATATGTCCCTGTCTCGGAATTTTTAAGCATTTCAACTGCTTCTTTTCCGTTGCAGGCAGTATCCACTTTTACTCCCGCCATCTCAATTATTTCTTTTGCTATTTCACGGTTCAGGTCATTATCCTCTGCGACAAGAATTTTTTTATCCTTATAATCCAGCTTCATAATATCTGAAAGATAATTCTTCGCCGACTCATTAGGCTTGCCCTCAAGAATATTTATAAACAACTCTTTAATCCTTGAACGGAACAGCGGCTTTGTGATAAATTCGTCCACACCCGCTTTTCTTGCTTCGTCCTCTATCTCAGAATAATCATATGCCGTGAGCACTATTATGGTAACATCACTTCCGACTATCTTTCTTATCTGTCTCGTTGTTTCAATCCCGTCCATTCCCGGCATCTTCCAGTCAATGATAATAGAAAAATAGTCTTTTCCCGTCTCATGTTTCTTCTTTGTCCGCTTTACCGCTTCCTCTCCGGATGATGCATATTCGCCGTCTATGCCAATATCATCAAGAATATTAATAGCATTTTCGCCGCATATCCTGTCATCGTCAACGACAAGAACCGGAAGATCAATGAGTTCTTCAACTCTGCCCTTATCTTCCTCCTGAAGTTTAAGGAAAATGGTTATCTTAAATTTACTTCCCTTTCCCGGCTCACTTTCAACCTTTATGCTGCCGTTCATCATATTTACCGTATTTCTGACGATAGTCATTCCAAGTCCCGTGCCCTGAACTTTCGTGGTTCTCTTATCATCGGCTCTTGTAAATGGCTCAAATAGTATCTTCTGGAACTCTTTCGTCATTCCTATACCATTATCCTCTATCGTAAATTCATAACAGCCGACATTTTTTTGAACGGTCATCTTTTTCGTCTATCGTAAATATAATCTTTCCTCCGTCAGGAGTATATTTGATGGCATTGCTAAGCACATTTGTGATAATCTGCTGCACACGCATACTGTCACCTATCACATTTTCGTGGTCTATCTTTCCAATACGCACCTCAAACTCATGATGATGATCCTCTATGTCATTTTTCGTCATGACAATAAGATTGTCTACCATCTCAGCGAGATTAAAATCTTCCTCAGACAATGTCATTTTTCCGCTTTCTATGCGTGACATATCCAACACTTCATTGATAAGACCCAGTAAATGTCTGCTCGACTTTGTTATCTTGCTCAGGCAGTCCAACACTCTGTCCTGGTTGTCGATATTTGCCCCGGCGATAGCCGTCATACCTACTATCGCATTCATAGGAGTACGAATATCATGTGACATATTTGAAAAAAACTCCGTCTTAAGGTTATTTGCCCTGTTCGCAGCCTCGCAGGCTTCTCTTAAAACTTTTCTTGACGCTATTTCTATTTTCTTTTCATTTGTAATATCCTGTACGATGAACATAACTTTCTCAATGTCACCGTTTTTCTCACGGGAAAGCGGTATCACCGCCATATTTTTAAATACAGTCTCATCATTTGTGCTGTAATCAAATTTGTATATATCATCAGTACCTTCAAACATTTTCCTGATGGCTTCTCTTGACAGGATTTCTTTCAGGTTTTTTTCTTCTGAGACCGGTCTGTAGATTTCTGAAATCGTATCTATAAATTCATCATAATTTCCAGCCGGCATATATTCCGAATCATTTGGCAGCATACTATATACTTTATAGCTGTTCTTTTTCATATCACACATTGAAAAACGGTCAACCAGTCTTATAGTTCCATCCAAAAGCTGATTCATAACAGTATTTTTGCGTGTTATATCGCGTATCTCATCTGCCTGTTTTCTCGCTTCGGTTATATCTCTTACAAAAATCATCGCATAGTCAGAAGAACTCTTGTCCTCACCCGGCATGACTACATTTCTTACAAGACGCTTTTTCCCGTCAAGCATAATATTACACTCTATGCTTAGTTCAAGATTTCCTTCTTTAAACTTTTCACGCATATATGCCCTGTTATAGATAAGTTCAACAGCCGATTTATCCTCCTCACACACAAATTTGTCTATATATTCATGTATCATATCGTCCCATGTTGAACTCTTTTCAAACAGTCCGAGCATAGATTCCTCTACTTTGAGCGACTCAAATGTATTCTCTTTGAGGTCTACAAAATATTCACATATATTCGACTCCGTATATGCCCTGTGGAATGCATCGCTTTTTTTAATGAACAGCTCATTTGCACGCTGTTCTTCAATATTTATAAATGTTCCGACCATCCTTAAAGGTGAGCCGTCACGCCGCCTTATTATCTCTGCATTAAATCTGAACCACTGATATGTTTTATCGGACATTCTCATACGGCAGTCCGAATTAAATTTTAAAGTTTCTTTCTCATCCCTAACGACTTTATTTAACAGCGATACTACTCTATCCCTGTCATCGGGATGTATCGTTTCAACCAGCGTTTCATATCTGTTGGGGAAATCAAGAATATCATGATAGCCGAGCATTTTTCTAAATTCATGACTAAAAAACGCACTGACTATCTCTGCTTTAGTATTAAGCTCTATGTACCACATTCCTGACTTTAAAACATTATTTATAAGTTTTAAGTTCTGCTGCGTCCAGTCGGTCTGCACGGATAATACCCACATCTTCTGCCCTTTTTCATCGACGGAATCTGCTTTATACATTCGCACATAAAACGGCACATCGGACTTGCTGACTATTCTTCCCTCACCTGTTCCATGAATCTTTTTAAAGCGTTCTACATCTAAGAAGCTCTGATTTTCGCCATAAAATATATTTTTGAGCGAACCTGAAGAAGCCTCCATAAACTCTCCATATTCATAGCCCAGATTTTCAAGAAAATAACTGCTCACACTCGAAATAGTCAGTCTCTTGTCATAATATCCCGTTAGAAATCCGACCATACTATGAGAACTCACTGCTTCTTTTACAGCTTCATAATTGGCATCGGACAATCCAAAACCGCTGTCATTATAATATATTCTCTCTCTTTGAATAAGTCTGTTATCTATCTGCATATAATTATCTCTCCACGCTCTTAATTTGGAATTTATTAATTACAAAATCATCAAACACAAAGTGTGACAGATGCAACACATCTGGATTTTGGAGTTATTATATCGTA
>JBNMLR010000188.1:0-4978 GCA_050874945.1 Butyribacter sp.
GAATCGGCGGAGCAAGAGCCGGACTTCTTGAGACAACATTCCGTACAGAGACAGAGACAGACCTCTTCGGTGAGCAGGCTGTACTTTGCGGTGGTGTTTGTGCACTTATGCAGGCAGGTTTTGAGACACTTTGCGAAGCTGGATATGATCCAAGAAATGCATACTTCGAGTGTATCCATGAGATGAAACTTATCGTAGATCTTATCTATCAGTCAGGTTTCGCAGGAATGAGATATTCTATCTCTAATACAGCAGAGTATGGTGATTACATCACAGGACCTAAGATTGTAACAGAGGATACAAAGAAAGCTATGAAGCAGATTCTTACAGACATCCAGGATGGTACATTTGCAAAAGACTTCCTTCTCGATATGTCACCTGCAGGACGTCAGGTTCACTTCAAGGCTATGAGAAAACTTGCTTCTGAGCATCCATCAGAGAAGATCGGAGCAGAAATCCGTAAGCTTTATAGCTGGAACAATGAGGGAGACAAACTCATCAACAACTAATTTTTGAAATATGATGATGCAGCCATCTTATATATAATGGAAATTAGTGTATTTTCATACATAAAAGGAGTATATCGGTTTATGTCGGTGTACTCCTTTTTTTGACAATATGGGTATGCAAACTTTACAAGGAGTTAATATTATTTTATAATAAATTTAACAATGTCAAGGAAGCAGCAGAGCGGATTGCTAATATCCGCCTGACTTTATCAAAATAAGAGGAGGATAAGCATATGGTACTTATAGCAGGAGTAATAGGAATTGTTGTTATAGCTGTTGTTGTAGTGGTGGCAGCAGTAGTGGCTGTTACGGCAGGAGTTAAAGATACACTTAAGGATGATGAATAAAATCCGGCAGGAAAGGAAATGACCGATGATAAGAGTTAGAGACATAACAATAGGTGAGGGGAGTCCAAAGATATGTGCACCGGTGGTGGAAACAACGCAGGAGGATATACTTGAGGAGGGAGAAAAACTTGCGTTAAGTAAGAGTGTTGACATCATCGAATGGAGAATAGATTTTTATGATGAAAGTTCTGATATTTCAAAAATTCTTCAGACAGCGAGTCTGCTGAGAACAGTAGTTGGAAAGAAACCGTTGCTTGCAACATTCCGTACAGAGAATGAGGGAGGAAATAAAGAGATAGAAAAGTCTGCATATAAAGATATGCTCACAGCTCTTGCTAAGAGCGGTGATATTGATATGATTGATATAGAAGCATATTTTATGGATGAAAACAGCACGAAAGATGTGATAAATTCTCTTAAAGAAAATGTTGTCGTGGTGGGCTCGTATCATGATTTTGACAAGACCCCGTCTTATGATGAGATAATCAAGAGATTAGATTTTATGAAATCGCAGGGTGTTTCAATACCAAAGTTAGCGTGTATGCCGCAAAACAGGCACGATGTATTTACATTGATGGAAGCGACAGAAGAGTTTGCAGGTGCAAATGAGGGATTGCCGGTTATTACAATGTCGATGGGAGATTACGGCAAGGTCAGCAGAGCGGCAGGAAAAAGTTTTGGTTCTGCCGTGACATTTGGCTGTCTTGGAAAAGCAAGTGCGCCGGGGCAGATAAATGTTGATGAGCTGAGGAGAATTTTAAATATCCTATGATAAAAGGTGAAAGGGAGAGAACAGATGAACAGATTGAAAGAACACATTTTTATGATCGGTTTTATGGGGGTCGGTAAGACGAGCACTTCAAGGATTCTCAGTAAAAAACTTGGTGTTAAGGAAACCGATACTGATGCGATGATAGTAAAACAGGAAAATAAGAGCATTGCAGAGATTTTTGCTGATGAGGGAGAGGAATATTTCAGAAAAACGGAGACTGGCATTATAGATAAGTTAGCCGAAGTTGAACCGTGCATCGTTTCATGCGGTGGCGGTATGGCGATGAGAGAGGTCAATGTCGAGAAGATGAAAAAAATAGGTAAAGTCGTACTTCTTACGGCAACACCCGAGACAATATATTCTCATGTGAAGGACAGTACCAACAGACCGCTCTTAAATGGCAATATGAATATACCATACATAAAAAAACTTATGGATGAGCGGGCACCTAAATATAATGCGGCTGCGGATATAGTGATAGAGACTGACGGATGCACTCCTTCGCAGGTGGCAGATAAGATAATAGACAGTTTATAGGAGGACAGATCATTGAAGAACATAATGGATAAAATTTATATTAAGAGCAAAAAAAGACTTTGCGTGTTTTTAGCGTTTGTAATGTGCGTAAGTATGTTGTCGTTTGCAGGAAGTTATAAGAAAGCGGCAGCGGAAGAAAAGAATATTGAGTTTGATGTTGATAATATAAAGGATTATAATGTTTCGATACATGATTCCGGTGTATTTACACTTGCTAATTATACAAGTGAAAAAGGTGATGTTGAATCGATTAAGTGGAGTGTCAGTGATGAAAATATTATGAAAGTCACTGATATAGAAAATCTTGGAGCACAGTATGAGGCACTTGCGTCAGGAAAAGTTGATGTATATGCGGATATTACTATCAAGGGAACGGGAATAATATCAGATAATGATGAAGATTCAGATGACGGTGAGGACAATACATATGATGAGTCCACATATTATGACAGACTTACATTTAGTGTTTTTGTATATCCTGATATGTCAAATGTGGAACTTGCATCTTCAAGCCAGACTAAATATATGTCATCATATGATTACAATACAAAATTTGATTTTAAATTAAAGAGCGACATTGTTTTAGACGGAGAAAATGAAAATATTGACTTTACATACAAGTCATCAAATTCTTCAATGTCAGTTTCAGCAAAGTTAAAAAATAATGTTGTTTCTATATGGGCATATAAACCGGGAAAAACAACAGTCACATTTACAATATATGGTGCATCTTTTAAGGTTTATATCAATGTTATCAAGGTAAAAATAAACAGGACATATCTTGTATTGATTAAGGGAAAAACCTCAAAGTTATCAATAAAAGGAACTTCAAAAGGGATTAAGTGGAAATCCTTGAAATCTTCTGTTGTAAAAGTGAACAGTAAAGGAAAGATAAGAGCGAGAAAAGTTGGAACATCAGTCATAGTTGCAGATATAGGAGGAGCAAAAGTAGGTTGTGCCGTGTCTGTTGTGACTCCTAAGACATATAGAGTTATAAGAAAGGCAAAGTCGATAGCAAAGGGAACATACAGCCAGCCAAAAAGAATGCAGAGAGGTTATTATGACTGCAGTTCGCTTGTATGGCGTGCCTATTCAAGATATGGAACTTATTTTGGAGCCAGATCTTATGCACCGGTTGCCGCTGACATTTGCAGATGGTGCATGATACATCATAAAAAAGTAAGCGGAAAAATGACAGAGGCTCAGATACAGAAGATGAAATTTAGAGCAGGTGATCTTATTTTCAAGCCGGGTGCAAAAAACGGAAGATATAAAGGTGTATATCATGTTGAAATGTTTACAGGTTACAGAGTTACAGGTTTTACATCTAAAGGCAAACCGGTTTTGAGTACGGAGTGGGCAAACCGCACAACAGGTTATGATGCATATGGTTCTATCGTGGCAAGACCATAATTTGGATACTGCCTGCACATAGAGTGTGGGCAGTCCTGTTATAAAGGGACATATATGTGGAAATGGAGAATTGATTTATTGTGATTACTATTATAATGGCTGTCTATAACGGGCAGGAGTATATAAGAGAACAGCTTGAGTCGCTGAAAGACCAGACATATGCAGACTGGAGACTTATCATAAGGGATGACGCAAGCAGTGACAAAACGGCGGAGATAATTAAAAAGTTTTCTGATGAAGTTGAGCAGGAAGTGATATTTAAGGTAAATGAAAAACCGAGCGGCTCCGCAAAAAATAATTTTGCTCTTTTGATAAATGATGCAAAAGAGTCTGATTATGTTATGTTCTGCGACCAGGATGATGTTTGGAAAAAGGACAAGATAGAAATTACATTTAATAAAATGAAACAGGCAGAGGAAAGATATGGCAGAGACTTTCCTCTGCTTGTTCATGGTGATGTGGAAGTTATTGATGAGAATGGAATTATAAAAGCGGGTTCGATGTTTGAAATGTCACATATAAATGCGGACTCAAAAATGCCGCAGATACTTATACAAAATCATGTGACAGGATGTACGATGATGTGCAATAAAAAACTTATGACAGGAATATCAGGATACGCTTCTTCAAAAGATATAATCATGCACGATTATCTGGCAGCATTATATGCAGCGGTTTTTGGAAAGATAGAAGTTATAAAGAAACCGCTTCTTAGTTACAGGCAGCATTCAGGCAACAGTGTCGGTGCAAAGAACAATAACAATCCGTTATATCTTTTAAAAAGGCTTGCAGATGGCAGAAAAAGTTATAAGAAAGCTATGGAGATTTCGAGAAATCAGGTGAGATTTTTCGTGGAGACATATAGAGAAAGATTAGCCACGGAAAAGTATCAGAAAGAATATGAACTTATGAGAGGATATGCTTCTCTTGACAGCAGGTCAAAATTGTACCGCATTATGTTTTATAAGAAAAATCATATCTGGAAAAATGGAACGATAAGAAAAATAATGCAGGTTATCTGGGGGTAGTGATGATAAAAGTATTAAAAGCAGTTAAAGTTGTGTTTAAGTATATTGTCATGTTTCTTACAATGCTCATGCCAAGAGATTACAGGCTGTGCGTATTTGGTGCATGGCTTGGAGAAAGGTTTGCAGACAATTCAAAACAGTTGTTTATAGAGGCATCAAAGCGTGATGATATAAGGGCGGTGTGGATAACCAAAGACAAAAGTATTGTTGATGAAATAAGAAAAATGGGATATGAGGCTTACCTGTGGGGAACAAAAGAAGCAAGAAAGGTTCAGCTTCGTGCAGGATATGCAGTTATCTCAAACGGTATAAGCGACCTTGAACATACATTTCTCGGAAATGCGATAATAATAGACCTTTGGCACGGTGTAC
>JBNMLR010000189.1:0-4978 GCA_050874945.1 Butyribacter sp.
TCATAATACTCCTCATTTCTGAGCGAATTTGTATTTGTTGTGAAGATGCACTGAAATCACGGCTACCTGTCTTCGCTCATAAACAAATAGCAATGAAAGTATCCCTAAGGAGCTACAATGCACAATCTAATAATCATTTTAACTCTTGTTAAATATATGACATTACCAATAAGTACCAGATACCTGTTCTCAATTCCTCATAAGACTGTATCATGTAATTATTGCCACACCCAAATTGTTCAAAACCTTAAACACCACTTTACAACTTTTTTCAAAAAAATAAATCGTACAGGGCTTTCTGATGTATAATAAATTTGACCAAAATATAACAAAGGAAAGTGACCCTGTACGACAAAAATATTATACAACGAAAACACAATAATTGGTAGACTTAATCAATATTTTTTTATTTTAAAACTTTTTCTGCACCTACCGCAGATGCACTGTTTTTATTGGCTTTCAATACCGGCTTTGGAATCAGCTCATTCAATAAGATTCCTGTATCAGCATTTTTTATCTGGAATAACCAGGAAATCTTTAAATGCTTTTTACCATGCCTGTTCTTATGCTAAGGCTGACTATTCCAGGTTTATGAATGTGAGCTCTACACCTGATTCCTGATTTATAAAAAACGCAGCCAATATTTCTTTGCATAGATGATACTATGGTTGCAAAATTTGGTACGAAATTTGAAAATGTGTCAAAGCTTTTTGACCATACTGCCCACAATGGCTCTAATTACTTAAATGGTCACTATTTTGTAAGCCTTATGCTCTGCATACCAGTCTGGAAACATAATAAGATTTCTTATCTTGCTGTACCTTTAGGCTACAGGATGTGGCAGAAAAGGAATACCATCAAAACACGGACAAAGGCTCTCCATAGATGAAGATTTTGCACTGTCAGATGAAAAGATTGGTGATTATTATACGGGTGTACGCCGTGTACTTACAAATCTTTTCGGAGCCATAGAAGTCCTCGCATATGTCACATCAGCCGTAAAAGATGGCGGTGCGAAACGCTTATTTTTCAGTACGGTTTCTCCTGAACAGCTGGAGATTTTCTGTGCATGGCATGAAAAAGCTCCATTAAATCAGACTGGCAGTGATTGGATGCAGTATATACCATCATTTTTATATTCATTCCGTTGGAATATCGAAGTCAGTTATTATGAGCAGAAAACATTCTGGTCTTTATGCAGTTATATGGTACGAAGCTGCAAAGGAATAGAAATGATGGTAAATCTTATCAACATCAGTTATTGTGCAATGAAACTGTTGCCTTATGTTGACAAAGAATTTGCTGACTATAAAGATAAAAGTGTGCAGGAATTTCGTTTTGTCTTAAGTAAAGGGATCCGTGAGCAAATATTTTTTGCCAATTTCGTGCAAAATATCGAAACCCAAATAAAATCAACATCCGTGATAAATGCTATAAAACAAGCATTTGAGAAACGGAGGCTTCATTTATAAAGTTGTAAAGTGGTGTTTTTATTGTAAAATAGCCTTTCATTAATAATTAAAAACAAACATTATTATTCCTCCACAATCCTGCCATCGACTATCTTTATCACTCTGTCCGCCTGTGCAGCCATCTCCATATCATGCGTTACCATAAGTATCGTTTTGCCGTTTTTATTTATCGACTTTAACAGTTCAACAGTTTTTACCGCATTCTCATGGTCGAGTGCCCCAGTAGGCTCATCCGCAAATATTATCTCAGGTCTGTTTGCCACCGCCCTTGCTATCGCCACTCTCTGGCACTGTCCTCCTGACAGCTCTCTGGCTTTTTTCTTAAGCAGCTCCGAAACTCCCATCTCCTCTGCAGCTTCTTTTATCACTTTCTCACGCTCTTTCTTCCCCACACCCTTTATATAAAGCGGCACGGCAATATTATCATGCACCGACATATCCCATATAAGTCCAAAGTCCTGCAATATAAAACCGGTCTTGTCCGCTCTTAATCCTGCCAGCTTTGACTGACGCATTTTATCTACACATTCTCCGTTAAAAAACAGACTTCCAGCCGAATAACTGTCCGTAAGCCCTGCAATATGCAAAAGCGTCGATTTACCTGAACCCGACTTTCCTATGATTGCAGCAAACTCTCCCTTTTCAACCGATAATGAAACATCTTTGAGTGCACAACACTCATTTGACTTACCCTTATTATAATATTTACTTATATTTTCCAGCTTTAATATTTCCATTCTTCTTCCCACTTTCTATTTTACTCTTTTGACATGGTCATAATCTGTTTAGGCTCTATCTTAACCACATAATAATTACTTATAAATGATGCAAAAAACATAACAAGAATAATTATTATCGTAGCTACAAGATTTTCCACCTGAAACTCATATGAATTTTGCAAAAACTTTTCAAGGCATGGTTTCAAGCACACCGCAAGAACCATAGCAACAGTATATGTAACGGCATTTTGTATAAGAACATTCCTAAGCATCGCACCACTGCTCATCCCTAAAAATGAATACACTCCAAAACGGTACTGCTTTGTTTTTGCGGATATATGTGCTGTTCCAAACACTGCAAAAATCAATATCAGTATCCATATGCCGTTTCCCGTGACCGCATTATACAGATATTCTTTGCATCTCTTCTTTGTGTTCTGCGTGACCTTGTCAAACGAAGTCACAACACCATATTTTGTATATTGTGACACATCCGTTCCCGCCTTTGTCTTTAACATGAGAGACATTGACGGATAATCCGCATCTTCTCCGAAATCATTAAACCAGCTTTTTTCCGCTGACAATATAATATCCGTCTCTTTTCCCATTCCATTCAGGTATGTATTTACATAATTTCCCAATGCAGAATAGCCTGAAAAATCAAACACCGGATAATTTTCGCCAAAACTTCCCACAATAAGTGCAGATTTGCTCAACCCGTTGTCATATTTAATATCAATCTTATCACCGACCTTATACTTCTTTGCAAGTCCGCCACCTATTATTACCTGATACTTTTCATCATCCATGTTTTTGTCACTAAACCACGAACCGCTTTTAATCCGAAGTCTGACATTTTTTGCAAGCGTTTCATTCATGTTGCAGTTTCTTATTTCTTCCGACTCCGCATATTTATTTTTATATCCTGAAACCTGACAATATGCGTCTGCCTGAAATCCCACGCTTTCATAACCTTCAAAATCCTTTATCCTGTCAATAGTTTTGTCTAATGTTTTCCTGCCACTCACTGAACTGTTTACACCAAGCACATTGCTGTAATAATATACTCCTTTTTCCGTACTCTCAACACAATTCAATGAACGATATTCATCTGCTAACATCGACACCTCTCCATTTATCCAAAAAAGTGCGACAACCACCTGAATGATGATAAAAAGTGTTATCTTCCATTCAGATATATAATCTTTAATCCCTAATTTCATAATCGTTCCCCATTCCTGTTTTAATTTATTTTTCCTGATAAAGTTCAAACGGCTGCTTTACAAGCATTTTCCGTATTATCAGGCAAAACAAAAATAAACTTATCAAAAATACTACTATTTCCGAATAACAGCACAATATCCTTAACCGTGCAATGTCTTTTATAAAACTACAGCCACACAATACTATTAAAAATGAGATAAATTGAATAACAATAAATTCATTCAAAAGCAACATTGCTAACTTTTTATTTGTAATCCCCTGCAGCTTTAATATACTGTAAATCTTAATTCTCCTCTCAAGAAGATATGAATATATGAACAATGTATTTAAAACTGCCAATATAAGCCCCGGTATCATCTGCCCTGAAAACTGAATAAATGTCATAATATCAACACTGTTTTCAGATATTCCAGACCATGTTTTTTCATAATTTTTTATAGACTTTACTTTCTTTGCAATACCGTTTTTTTCTGTATCAGACAACTCATCATATATGTAACTCACCATTATTTGTATGCCATCTGATTTATTAAGCAGTCTAAAAAAATCATTCTCGGTAACTATATTACCCTCCGGAAGATTCGTCTCAGCCACCGATATAAACTCAATCCCTGAAATCTTTATCTTTTCTCCGACAGGAATATATTCTGTCTGCTCCCCATCATCAGATTGTTCTTTAGTATCCGAACCGTCAAACTTAACACCCGATAATGTCTCTTTGGACAATATTATCTGACCGTCATCAAGTTTCTTTGGAATCTTTCCAACAACCATGTCACTGTCAGACACCGGCATAAGCCTTGTACCACATTGAATTTTTGCATTTTCCTCATCCGCTTCATTTTCTGCAAAAACGCCATCAATCCCTTTGACATTTTTCAGATATTCCATGACTTTATCCAAATCTTTTATATCTGAAAATAAAAAATATTCCGTTTTATTATTAAATTCATCCGCAAACTCTTCAGAAGTATTTTCGATATTTTTTACTTCCGGAGAAAAAATATTATTCTCAACTCCGGTTATAAGCCCTATACATAAGATAAAACCAAAAATAATTAAAAATATTTCTTTTTTATTGTCAACAAACAATGATTTTATCAGCTTAAATTGTAATGTAATCATACTGTGTTCTCCCTATTACCTGCCGTCTATCAACACCTCTTTACCTTTAAACGCAAAGCCGTAGTGATGTATGTTTTCCTCTTTTACTCCACGTTTTATCAGTTCTGCATCATAATTCTTTTCCTCTATCTGTTTTAATGCAGCTTCGACTGTTTCTTCAAGTGACTTTTCTCTTTTTGGATTTATTACTTTAAACTCGATTACTATCCCCGGATATTTAACATTGTTTTTATCTTTTGGTTCAAGCATTATGTCATATCTTCCAAAACCGCTCTCACGATTTGATGTTATGATGTAGCTTTCTGACTGGTCTACCATAAGTCCTAAAACAAAACCGTGGAAAAAACGCGATGACTGCTCCGTCATCGCATACAAGTTTGAACGATAGTTCAAACTTGAGCCATTAGCTGCTCCCTTACAGTCGCACCATGAGGCTAA
>JBNMLR010000190.1:0-4970 GCA_050874945.1 Butyribacter sp.
GTCACAAGAGATCACAACTATTATCTCCGTCTTATGCAGATGGTTGAAAATGGGAGCATGACAAAAGAAGAAGCAATGAGACACCGTCAGAAAGAGGCACTTATAAGTTTCCTCGGAATAGGCAATGTAAAACTTATGGATGTTATCGACAAGCCTTTTGAGATGCAGACGGGGGACATGGTTCTTTTGTGCAGTGATGGTGTCACAAAGACACTTTCAAAAGACAGGATAAAAATGATATTAAAGAATGATGCCGTATCGATGCAGAAAAAAGCAGAGATACTGGTTGAGGCAGCAGTGAGGGAAAATACACATTCCCAGGACAACACATCAGTTGCACTGCTTCAATATATAGAAACTAAAATAACAAAGGAGAGATAAATTATGAACTTAAGCAGATGTAGTAACGGACATTTTTATGATAAGGAGAAATTCCCAACCTGCCCATACTGTGCACAGGGAGCAGGAAATGATATTGGACCGGGGAATGAAGGACTTACTATAGTGTTTCCTGAAAATCAGGGAAATGATATAGGGGCAACACAGCCATTGACTTACAACAATTCTCCTCAGCAGCAGCCGGCAGGAGATTTTGTTCAGCATAACATACAGACAGAACAGAATATGATAAATAATTTTGGCGGAGGCGGACATGAAGATGTGGCTGATGCGACAGAGACTTTAGGCGGCAATCAGGATAGTTTTATTGGAAGAACTGAGCCAAGAAGACCATCTGTTCAGGAGGTACAAAAGATAACGCCGGGCGGTGTCATGGAAGAGGATGATGACCATACGGTAGCATTTTATGACGATATTTTTTCATCACCTACGACGAGCAAGGTTAATACGGTTCCAGTTAAGGAAACCGTGGCAAAAGAGCCGGTAAAAAGGTCAGTTTCGACGCCTTGCACAGGCTGGGTCATTGCACTTGACGGAAATCATCTGGGCGAGGATTTCAGACTTAAGGTCGGAAAGAACTTTGTCGGCAGGGATACATCAATGGATATAGCACTTGTGGGTGACAAGAGTGTTTCAAGAAATAAGCACGCAATACTTGTATATGAGCCAAAACAGCATTTATATCTTGTTCAGCCGGGAGAGTCAAGCGAGCTTGTCTATCTGAACAATGAAGTCGTGTTAAGCCCTATGAAACTTGAGGCATACGATGTTATCACGGTCGGTGAAGTAAAACTTTTATTTATGCCATTGTGTGGTGCGAAGTTTAACTGGACGGATTATTTAACACAAAACAGACAGTAAGTCAGATATGTGAGGTTGTATATGAACAAATTGGCTAAGTTTTTCAGAATAGCAGTTGTTTTTCTGCTATTGGCAGACATAGGATTTTTATTTATGCCTGTGATAAAGACCGTTCAGGAGAATTATCCGACTGACACTTACAGTCAGGCAGATTTTGTCAAAGATACCTTTTCAAAATTTGTCATGGGAAAGTCGGGACTAAAGATTTCGGGCAGTCAGGCACTTGAGATAATGTTATTTGTAGTTCTCCCTGCACTTCTTTCGGTTATTTTTATGATAGTCAGCATTGTTGCCGGAAGCAGGCAGATAATATCGGGATTTGCGGCGATAGTTACTGCGGCATTAAATATAGTTTTTACAACAAAAGCAGCCGGTATCGGGGAGATTTATAAAAAACAGTATCAGGATATAGTAAGACTGCGTGGATTAAATATGATACTGATACTGGCAGTGATACTGATAATCTGCGGAATACTGATAATCGTCACAAAACCTGCAAAGGCGAAAAAGAACAAGGATAAAGACAATATGATACCTGATGTTGAGCAGATACACCAGGAGCAGATAAAACCAAAATATGAATTTATCGATGAAGCAAGATCTGAGCAGGCTGATACTTCGGCAGCACAGGTGCAAAATGCACAACAGGAACAAAACGATGCAGTTACACCGGAGGCGGGTACAGCAAATACTGAAAATTTACAGAAAACGCAGCCGGATGATTCAGGTCAGGGAAGACCAAGAGGAGTTATGGTCGGCATTACGGGAATGTATGCCGGAGCTGAGATACCTTTTAAACCGGGCGAAGAATTAAAGTTTGGCAGGGACAATGTAAATGATGTTGTATTTCCGGATGCACGCAAGATAAGCCGTACGCACTGTACCATAACATGGGATGCACAAAAAGAGGAATTTTATATTGTTGACAATTCTTCAAACGGATGCTTCATAAATGAGATGGATGAATGTATTCCGCAAAATCTGCCTATCAGACTGAAGGTCGGAACTATCCTTGATATAGGCGATGATACTAATCGTTTTAGATTAGAGTAAAAAAGAAATGAGGACAGGTTATGGCAAATGAATTATGTATGAACTGCTTTAGTGTCAAAGGACCGTATGAGGTGTGCCGTTATTGCGGTTATGTGGAGGGAACACCTCCGGAGCAGCCGCATTATCTCAGACCGGGAACAGTTTTAAAGGGACATTTTATTGTTGGAACGGCAATAGGTGTCGGTGGTTTCGGAATAACTTACAAATGTTATGATGCGACACTTGGTGTTATCGTTGCGATAAAAGAGTTTTTTCCGGTAGGTCTTGTAAACAGATCACCGGGAGAGATGAAAGTAGGTCTTTTGTCCGGTGAGAAAGAAAAGCAGTATAAAAATCAGATAAAGCGTTTCCTTATGGAGGCACAGAGTATCGCACAGTTTGGAAAGGCTAATGACATAGTAAATGTGTTTGATTATTTTGAGGAGAACAATACGGCATACATAGTCATGGAATATATAGATGGTGTACTTCTCAAAGATTATCTTGAAAAACAGGGTGCACTGTCGCCGGATATAGCGATGACTATCATAGAACCGGTAGTTGAAGCCTTAAAAAAGATACACGCAAGCGGGATTATACACAGGGATATAAGCCCGGACAATATATTTATCGCAGGTGAGGACTCGGTAAAAGTATTTGATTTTGGGGCGGCGATATTAAATGACGAAAGCGGAGCAAAAGAGGGCGAAAAAGTCATAAAGGTAGGATATTCCGCACCGGAACAGTACAGAGACAGTGCAGGGCAGGGATATTTCACTGACATATATTCGATAGGTGCAATACTGTATCAGATGATAACGGGACAAAAGCCTATTGAGTCTACCGAGAGAGAATACAAGGATGAACTTAAATCACCGTTAGAACTTGGATTTGACATAGAGCCAAACCTTGACAGGGCGATAATGGAGGCATTGGCAGTACAGCCGGCACTCAGATTTCAGGGAATACAGCAGTTTGATGATGCGATAAACGGCAAGAGAAAAGCGGAATATCCAAAAGTAAAACTGCGTATAAGGAAAAGAAAGAGGATAACGGTTGCCTGTATGTCGCTGCTGGCACTTGCGGCAATAGGAGTCGGCGGCTTATTTTTCAATAATAAGATAAAGCACAGTGACAAACTGTATAACGAGAATGCAAAGATAGAAAAGGCAACTGACATAGTCGTATGGGTAGATAACGATAAAATGAAAGATACGGTTGAAAAGACTGTATCCCGTGCAAATATGAAAGTGAAATCTGCCGTAAAGAGTACAAAAACTTCAGACGGAGGTCAGTTCACAAAGGAGCAGAAAGCTGAAAATCCTAAGATTACCGTGGAAGTAAAGAACATAAGTGATAAAAACAGCGGTTACAAAGATATGGATGCTGCACTCAAGGCTGCAAAAGACGGCAAAGAAAAATATCCTGACATGATACAGACTGATGATATTACGGATATAACATCCAATGAAAAGAAAATGGTGTCATTTAAGGATAATGTCTATGCGATGCTCAACCTCAGAGATTACAGCTATATGTCAGCTTATTCAAAATATTATCCTGATATGAAGCAGATGCCGACATCGTTTGATATTGTCCTGATGTACGCATTAAAGGATATTCAGACAAGCCGGGACAAAAAGTCTCTCATGGAGAGCAGATGGTATGGCAAAGATGGAGATTATGACAACTGTAAGACTGTGGAACTTGATGACATACTGAAAAATGCAGGAAGTGGCAGTGAGTCGGTATATATTGACAAAAAATACCGTACATTACTCTCACTTTATCAAAACAGCACTGATGTAAACAGTGACGGAACATGGGATTCGTCAGATGAGGATATAAACAGCAGCATAAAGCAGTTTGATGATGTATCAGCGGATGCAGTTTCATGGCTCAAAGATAAAAATAATTACGGAAAAAAGAAGTTTGAGAGTAATAGTGGGAATTATCTGAAAGGAATAAATATCATTTCAGGAATAGAGTACCGCAAGGAACTTTATAAGACACAGGCGGCAGATAGTGACGGGTACAGACTGATTATACCTGTTATTGACGGAAAGATGCTTGTGAGATACACGGGAACTTTCTCAATCTTTGACAATGATGACAAAGACAAAAAACTTGCATCTGAAAGATTATTGTACTACATGGTGGCACAGGATGATTTTGAAGATGGTGAGATACAGAACTATCCGCTCGTTTTAAGTTCAAACGGACTTGAAGCGGCAACAGCTATCTCAGGACAGAGAAATCTTGAGAAAATGATAAAAGAAATTCAGACACCTTGCATTATGTTAAATACAAATGACGGGAAGATAAATGAAAAATAATATCTGAAAAGGACAAAAGGCGTATGCAGAACAGTGACAGATTACAATCAACGGTTTATGTGGATAACACAAAGTATTACGGTTCTTCTAATAAACTTATCGTTTTGAGTAATGGACAGATAACAGAGTATGACCTTGCCGGGATGAAAAAAGACAGACTGTTTTTTGGAAGTTCTGCGCAGTGTGACATAGTTATAAATGACCCGGTGATTTCAGAAGTACAGGGAAAAATAAAACTTGTAAATGATATGGTCTATGTCGGAGATATGGATGACAGTGGAAAAATGTATCTGTATCGTGACAGGAGTTACCATCCGATGTTTGCAAAAAAGTATTATGCAA
>JBNMLR010000191.1:0-4934 GCA_050874945.1 Butyribacter sp.
GTTCTTATAATCATTTTTTTCTGAATCATCTATATAAATCTTAAATTCCTTAACCTTTTCACTGTTATATATAAAATACAAAACTTCTGTTGCCACAAGGCAGATAACTGCTATGGCAACATCACTGATACTCATCGAAAAAGCATTTTTAAAACTGTACCCTGTCTTTGGAAATGTGACACCCATCATTGCAAATACGAGAAATGCGTGAATTTTAGGTGCAAAAAATGCAACGATTCCTGAACAGACACGAAACTTTCTCCCACAGGTATATCTGTGCAGCAGTGCAAAAATAACACCGATAAGAAATCCAAATAACAATCTTGAACCAATGCTCAGCAAAATACTGTTTATTGGTTTTCCACTCATTGTAGGGGAAAATATCATATCAGCAGCCATTACATATGAAGCTGATGCTTTAAACATACTTATCGCACAAAAAATAATACCGAGTATCGAAGCCTGCATAACGCCAAAAAGACAGGCGGCAACAACTATCGGTATGTATGCGACTGTTATCGAGATGGGTGGCACATGGATATATCCTAAAAATGTAAATGACATAAGAAATTCAAGAGCTATAATTGCTTCAAAAACATATCTGTCAAAGCACGATCCTTTATCTTTTTTTGTATTAAAATTCATATTCATCCTCGTTTCTAATCGTACCTTCTTTCATAAATGCTTATTTTTCTTAATGTATTTTAGCAAAATACACACTAAATATCAAGAAATATTGTGCTCTGCCATTTTCATATGCTATAATACCTTACACGGATAACACTGAACGAACAGAGAAATGAGGATAGTGTGAAAAATCCGATTTTTCACACACAAGATTTGTGTCTGCGCACACTTGACACAAATCTTATGTGCGAAAGGCAAAAACTTTCGCACTATGCACCCAAAAAACGTGTGCAGAAATGAGGAATATTATGAACAATAATGTACTTGTCACCGTACACGGTCTGCAGCATGAGATAGATGATAAAGAGGGCATACAGACAAAACAGACGGGAAATTACCGCCTTGTCGCAGGAAAACACGTAGTATCATATAAAGAATATTTCAGAGATGAAGAAACAGGAAAAGATGCTACGGTATCAAATCTTCTTAAAATATCAGGAGATACCGTCACTCTGACAAAGCGTGGTGCGACAAACACCGAAATGACATTTAAGGCAGGAAAAACACATACAGGATTTTACGAAACACCCTTTGGTTCAATGCAGATGAGTCTTGACACTTCACGGGTTGATATTAAAGAAGCCGATGATAAAATAGAGATTTCCATCGATTACGGACTTGATATGAATTACAGCCATATATCCGACTGCACTATAACGATGGTTATTGAGTCATTATAAAAACTATTTAAAGTCAGCAAGATACTAATATGATTACAAAACTATAATAATCTAATCCTTAACTAATTTGTGCACCTATAACAAATACCGTTACAAGTGACAGGTAGCGAAAGCGTGCCTGCGGTACTATCTGTTATAGGTGCACAATTAACACAACATATAATTTATTTACTTTTCTTTAGAAAACTTATTCTTAATCTTCTGAGAAAACTTAACTTTCTTTGGCTTAGCCTCAAGATTTGTACGAAGTCCCTGAACCTTTGTGATATAGATACCACTTACTGTCGCACGAACTGATTTTTTAACGGGAATAAGCTCAAAAATCTTTTCATCACATATAAGCGTCATAATCTTTGGTCCGACTTTAGCCTTTACGATAGGCACTTTCTGACCTCTGAGATACTTAGGTGTCTGGTCTATAACAAGCTGTGGAAGACCTGACTCTTTAAGCTTCATACGCTTTTTATCAACTACAAGCAGTGACACGCTCTGTGCCGTTGCCTCTATTTCTTTCTGTGTGCTTTCCTGACGCTTTTGCAATTTTCTGCCATATATACTAAGGGCAACAAGTGCAGCAATCAGCAAAACGATAATTACAATCATAACCACGACCCACACTTTTACACCAAGTACAGGCACTAAAACAAATTCATTGTTCATAAAATGTAACCTCTTTCTGCATAAATTCTTTTTCGTGACCCTGACACGAATATAAAATCCATGGATTTTTATTTAAAGAAAATCTTATCAAATCTCCCATAAAATAAAAACCATATCCATGTCAGTATAACACACTTTACGATATTGTGCAAAAAACTTTCTAATGCTATGCATTTGCTTTAACTTTTTCTCCGATTATCTCTCTGACTTTTTCACCTACGTGCTTCTTCTCAGCTCTCTCCATTTCTTCCATATAAACAGGCTCACAATATTCTATAGTCACATGGGCACTGTGAATCCACGGAAGATGCTTTTCAAAAACCTCATCGGTATTGTTTATCGCAACCGGGATAATAGGACATTTCGCTTTATCGGCAAGTTTAAAACTCGCTTCATGGAACTCTAAAAGCTCCTCACCCTTATTTCTCGTTCCCTCAGGTGCAATATATATAGAAGTTCCATTCTTCAAAAGTTCAATACCCTGTAAAATAGTTTTCATACCCTCTTTTATATTCTCCCTGTCAAGAAAAAGACAATTCATCTTTTTCATCCACCACGAAATCATCGGTGCCTTTTCGATTTCTTTTTTAGAGATAAAAGCTGTCGGCATAGGTGCTGTCGTATAACCCACCAGAATATCAAAAAATCCTCTATGATTATATGCATAAAGTGCAGCTCTGTCTTTCACTATGTTCTCCCTGCCCTTAACGGTCAGTTTCACTCCTGACAGAAACAAAATCACTTTAAAGCCGCCCTTAACACAAACCTGTGCAGCAACCGCCTTTTTTCTCTCATCAAATTTACCGATAATCCATAACACAAGAGCCATTGGAATCGTAAAAATCGTGTAAAGTATTAAAAAAATCGCAACCAGTATAAGTCTCATATCAATCCTCATTTCTTTTTTCTTAAAGTACCCTGCATTGTCAGGCGGATATTTGCAATCCCTCCGCCACTTGCCTGATAGTGTTAAATATTTTTCCACATTACGCCGCCTGATTATAGTCTAAAATAAAAATCTTGCTTGCAATGTGTTCTAAGCTTTCCAAAATCTCATCTATATTTTCAAGCACTGATGCTTTATAATAAACCTCTCCGCACTGCTTACATTTATAACATGGCACATTTTCAATTATAACATAACAATTACTTAATTTTACAAAATACGAATTTGTATCTTCTGTCATGTCTTCCATTTTACAACTTAAACATCTCATTACCGCATTACTCCTTTCTCCTTTTTAAATCATTGCTCCATTTGTCCTTATCAGGATAATATGCAGTTATCACTCTAGTCATACTTCCCTCATCACTCATAACTATATGCAACCATTCTCCCGAAGATGTTTCACCTAATATCAAACAACTTGGAAAAGGATAATCTTCCGGATATTGTTCGATTATCTCTCCTGAATTTACGGCATAACGAATATCTCTAATTTTAACTCCCCTTTGTTTACACCTCATTGCCGCATGTTCTGAAATCAAAACATTATCTTCTTCATAATATCTCCTTAAATCATTTATATCAATCATAATAATTCCCTTGCAATCCTGCTTAATTTATAAGTTTTCATCTGCTTGACTTTAAGTCAGTATGCTCCTCTCGTTTTCACCCGGTCAATTATTTATTATAACAGATTATTTTCCGAATTACAAAAAATAAATTGCATACCGTTCCCTTGCAATCCCCCCAAAACCGTATTATACTAGAACAACGAAAAATCAATAATTTTCGTTATACCTATTTCCATACTTTTGCAAAAAATGAGGTGTTATATGACTTTAGATTACTACAGGATTTTCTTCTATGTGGCAAGATATAAAAGTTTTTCAAAGGCCGCAGAAGCATTAAACAACAATCAGCCAAACATCACACGATATATGAATATTTTAGAAAGTGAACTCGGATGCAAACTTCTCATCCGTTCGCACAAGGGTGTCAAACTCACACCAGAGGGAAAACAGCTTTATGACCATGTAGCCGTCGCTATGGCTCAGCTTACCACCGGTGAAAATGAACTTTTACGAAATAAAAGTCTTGATACTGGTATAGTTTCAATAGGCGTGAGTGAAACCGCCTTAAGACTTTACCTTTTGCCAAAACTTGAAAAATTTCACAAACAGTATCCTCATGTACGACTCAGGATTTCAAATCATTCAGCTCCACAGGCAGTTTCGGCTCTTGAAAAAGGACTTGTGGATTTTGCCGTTATAACAACACCGGTTGACTACAAAAAGCCGCTTCACATGACTACACTCTATCCATTTAAGGAAGTGCTTATCTGTGGCAGGGATTTCAGTGATATTGCTCAGAAAAAACAAAGTCTGCATGACCTGTTAAACATACCTTTTATATCTCTGACAGAGGGAACTGCCACCCATGACTCACATCATCAGTATTTTTTTGACAATCATCTTAAATTTACTCCTGACATAGAGGCTGCTACCACAGACCAGATAATACCAATGGTAAAGCATAATCTCGGCATAGGCTTCTGCCCCGAAGAACTTGCAAGACCTGTTATTGAACTTGGAGATATACTTCAAATCCCTCTTATTGAAAATGAACCCGAACGTGAAATATGTCTTATTCAGGATGTAAGCCGTGGTACAAGTATTGCAGTGTCAAAACTCATAAATATGCTGATCGAAGATTGAAAAAATCATTAATATACAAAAAACGGACATTACTGTTCACACATTTTCTGTGCGTGACTTGCAATGTCCGCTTTTTTACTTTGTTACATTTCTATACTTTCCTATACCGGAGTAATCCTGATAATATTATAATTATCACACTGGTCAAATGCCTGTTCCTGTATTGATATGTCTTTCCTTATATATACTTTTATACCATTATTTCCCGCAAAAACATTCTTCGGTAAATTATCAACTGTATCATTA
>JBNMLR010000192.1:0-4929 GCA_050874945.1 Butyribacter sp.
ATATTAGTAAGATATTATGAATAAAAAATGCGTTTTATGTATATTTTTAAGGGAATAAGGTGCAAAGAAACGAAAAAATCATCAAAAAAGCAGCGTCAGAAAGATATTATATGTTGTAATCGCTTTCGTTGATTTTTAAGGGTGTGTGGGTTATAATAGTAAATGTTAAACATAGTCGGTTGTGGTCGAAGAAGCAGGAGGAAAACAAATCGTATGAAAGAATTGAACAAGGTAGAGTTTAAAAAGGAAGTTGAGGATTATTTAAAGGTTTTATTCAGAAAGTCTATAAGTGAAGCCGATGATCAGCAGAAATTTCAGGCTGTAGCATATGCAGTTAAGGATTTTATCGTGGATCAGTGGATGGCTACGCACAGAACTTATGAGGAACAGGATGTTAAAACAGTTTATTATCTGTCAATGGAATTTCTTACAGGTAGAGCTTTAGGAAACATAATCATTAACTTAAAAGGAAATCAGGCAATTAAAGAAGCAATCGAGGAGCTTGGCATGGATCTTGATGTTATCGAGGATCAGGAACCGGATGCGGCACTTGGAAATGGTGGTCTTGGAAGACTTGCAGCTTGTTTCCTTGATTCATTGTCAACACTTGGATATCCGGCATATGGATGTGGTATCCGCTATAAGTATGGAATGTTTAAGCAGGTTATTGAAAATGGTTATCAGATTGAAAGACCTGATGATTGGCTTAAATATGGAAACCCATTTGAGATTAAAAGACCTGAGTATGCCGTTGAGGTTAAGTTTGGCGGTTATGTTGCCATTCGCAAGGATGAGTGTGGCAGAGATAAGTTCGTTCAGGAAAATTACCAGTCAGTAAGAGCTGTTCCATATGATCTTCCAATCGTAGGTTACAATAATAATGTTGTAAATACTCTTAGAATTTGGGATGCTGAGCCTATTGATACATTCAATCTTGACTCATTTGATAAGGGCGATTATCAGAAAGCGGTAGAGCAGGAAAATCTTGCAAGGACTATTTGTGAGGTACTTTATCCAAATGATAACCATATGGCAGGTAAAGAGCCTAGATTAAAGCAGCAGTATTTCTTTGTATCTGCAAGTATTCAGCGTTCAGTTATGAAATATATGGAAAAGCATGATGATATTCATAAGATTCATGAAAAAGTCGTATTCCAGTTGAATGATACACATCCAACGGTTACGGTTGCAGAGCTTATGCGCATACTTATGGATGAGTATAACCTTTCATGGGATGAGGCATGGGATATTACTACAAAATCATGTGCATACACAAACCATACAATCATGTCAGAAGCACTTGAAAAATGGCCTTTAGAGCTTTTCTCAAGACTTCTTCCAAGGATTTATCAGATTATCGAGGAAATTAACAGAAGATTTGTACTTCAGATTCAGGCTGCATATCCTGATGATAACAGCAAGGTTGAGAAAATGGCTATCATTTATGACGGTCAGGTTAAGATGGCGCATCTTGCTATCGCTGCAGGTTTTTCAGTCAATGGTGTTGCAAAACTTCATACGGAAATTCTTAAACATCAGGAACTTAAAGATTTCTATGAGATGATGCCTGAGAAATTCAATAATAAGACAAATGGTATCACACAGAGAAGATTCTTACTTCATGGAAATCCGTTACTTGCACAGTGGATTACGGATAAGATTGGTGATGACTGGATTACAAATCTTAAACATCTCAATGAGCTTTCTGTTTATGTTGATGATGAACTCAGCCAGAAAGAGTTTATGAACATCAAGTACAAGAATAAAGTAAGACTTGCAAAATATATCAAGGAGCATAATGGAATCGAAGTAGATCCCCGTTCTATCTTTGATGTGCAGGTAAAGCGTTTACATGAGTATAAGCGTCAGCTTTTAAATATTCTTCATGTAATGTACCTTTACAATAAATTAAAACAAAATCCTGGAATGGACTTCTATCCTAGAACATTTATATTTGGTGCAAAGGCATCAGCAGGATATATGAGAGCAAAATCAATCATTAAGCTTATCAACAGTGTTGGTGATGTTATCAATAATGATGCTTCGATTAACGGAAAGATTAAGGTTGTGTTTATTGAGAATTACAGAGTATCAAATGCTGAGATAATCTTTGCGGCAGCAGATGTTTCAGAGCAGATTTCAACAGCAAGTAAAGAAGCATCAGGAACAGGAAACATGAAGTTCATGTTAAACGGTGCACTTACACTTGGTACAATGGACGGTGCAAATGTTGAGATAGTTGACGAAGTCGGCGAGGAAAATGCCTTTATCTTTGGTCTTTCATCAGATGAGGTAATTGCATATGAGCATAACGGACAGTACAATCCAAGAGATATTTACAATTCAGATGCAGATATTCGTGCCGTACTTACACAGCTTGTAGACGGAACATATTCACAGGGCAACTTTGAAGAGTTCAGAGATATTTACAATTCACTTCTTGACGGACAGGGTGGCAGACCTGATATGTACTTTATCCTTAAAGATTTCAGATCCTATGCAGAAGCTCAGGAAAAAGTCGAAGCAGCCTATAAAGATGAGAAGAAGTGGGCTCGTTCAGCTATGTTAAATACTGCAAAGAGCGGTAAATTCTCATCAGACAGAACTATCGAGGAGTATGCAAAAGAAATTTGGCACCTTGAGAAAGTCAAGGTTGAGGTAACTGACGCAGACTAATTATGAGTCTATATGAGTGATGGCTGGTTTATTATATAATGAGCAACAGCGGATTATTATACAATGAGCGTCAGAGAATTATTATGTAATCAAATCTAAATTGCATATATTAAGGGTTTTAATAAAGACTTCAAAATGTGCAAAAAAATGTTCACAAATTATCCCCCGTTTTTACTGCGAGAGCAGTAGACGGGGGATTTTTAATGCTATCAAAGAAGATTCATACTTATATTGTGCAGAGCAATAAGCGATTGGTAGGGAATTTCATGTTTTTATAAATAGTGAAATAAATTTTATATTTTTTGACCGAAAAGATATGTTGTGGTAAAATTAACCATGTTGCATACAATAATGCATGAAAGTGCATACAGCAGATTAGTAGGGAAAGGAAAATTTTATGAAAACAAAACAGATTATCAGCATCGTGATTACCGGGGTTGTGATAATAGCGGTTGGAATCACAGGTGTTGCATCAAATGTGATAGGTTCAAAACTTATTCAGCAAAACAAAACAGAAACCAGCAGTATAATGAAAGATATGTTTTCGTCGGTTTCGGGAGAGTCAAATATAGAACTTCCGGATAAAGATTTTGTCGGTGTCATAAATATTGAGGGTGAGATAGGAGCTTCTTCTTCCAACAGTCTTACATCAGACAGCACATATGATCATAATTTTTATTTAAAATATATTGAAAAGATGGAAAAGTCTGATAAAAATAAGGGAATACTTCTTTATGTAGACAGTCCGGGAGGAGCTGTTTATGAGAGTGATGAAATGTATCTTAAACTTATGGAGTATAAAGAAAAGACAAAAAGACCGATTTGGGCATATTTTGCATCACAGGCTTGCTCAGGCGGATATTATATCTCAATGGCATCAGATAAGATTTATGCAAACAGGAATTGCTGGACAGGTTCTATCGGTGTTATAGTTTCACTTACAAATTGCAAGAAACTTTATGATAAACTCGGTATAAAAGAGATTGATATAACAAGCGGTAAAAATAAAGCTATGGGTTCTCAGGGACTTGAGCTTACAAAAGAACAGAGAGGTATTCTGCAGTCACTTGTAGATGAAGCCTACGACCAGTTTGTGGGAATTGTTGCTGATGGCAGAAAGATGGATAAGTCGGCAGTAAAGAAAATAGCAGATGGCCGTATCTATTCAGCAAAGCAGGCAAAGGAAATAAATCTCGTGGACGAAGTTGGTTCTCTTGAAGATGAAAAGAAAGCATTTGCAAAAGAAGCAGGATTTTCGGAGGACATAACTTATTATACACCTGAAAAGGATTCATTATCAGGAATGTTTAGCAGTATATTTGGTGCAGTAAAAGACATTGTTCCTAAGTCAGACATTGATCTTGCAGAGGACATTGTTCAAAACAATGGAAATGGGGTGCTTAAATATTATGCAAAATAGACCGGATAATCGTATATATGCAGGTTTTTTTGTTCGTCTTGCAGCATATATAGTTGATACTATAATTGTCTGGGTGGCTATGCTTATCGTCAGGATTCCTGTCTGGATCACTACGATTTCAAGCCCCGATAACTTTTTTGTAAAGGATTTTATCTTTCAATATTCTATCAAAGACATATTGTTTTATATTATGCAGGCAGCATACTTTGTCCTGCTCACATATTTTACGGGTTCAACACTTGGAAAGAAACTATTTCAGATAAGGGTAGTGAGTGCCGAGGATAGAAAAATGACATTTTTTGAGGTAGCGTTCAGAGAGACAGTAGGAAGATTTTTATCTGCACTTATACTCTCGATAGGATATATAATGATTGCTGTCGACAAGAAAAAAAGAGGACTTCACGATATATTAAGTGATACAAATGTTGTGTATTATCATGAGAAAAAGGTTTACACTCATGCGGATATACATTACAGAAACATGGTTGATGCAAATGTGCAGGCTGGGGCACAGCCGCAGAATGTAAATTCATATGGAGAAATGAAGCAGCAACAGCAGAATTCAAATCGAAATCCATATGGAGAAGTAAATGGACAGCCACAAAATCATGACAATAAATCAGTATATTCAGATGGTGCAGTTAATTCTGGGAATACGGATAATATTGAAGCATCACCGATGAAAACGGTTCATCCGCAGAATATGAATATGCCGAGTGGATATTTTGGGGACGCTGACGATAAAGACGGAAAATAAAATCAGGTAAAAGTTTTACACTAATTAAGGTGTAAATTAAATATTGATTTTAACATTATCATGCAGGTAGCAGATG
>JBNMLR010000193.1:0-4920 GCA_050874945.1 Butyribacter sp.
CTGTTGTCACGGTTTCCGTTTCTGTTATCTCTGTTTCCACCGTTTCTGTTGTCACGATTTCCGTTATTTCTGTTATCCCTGTTTCCGCCGTTTCTGTTGTCACGGTTTCCGTTTCTGTTATCTCTGTTTCCGCCGTTTCTGTTGTCACGGTTTCCGTTTCTGTTATCCCTGTTTCCACCGTTTCTGTTGTCACGGTCATCTCTGTTTCCGCCATTCCTGTTGTCACGGTTTCCGTTTCTGTTATCCCTGTTGTCTTTATTGTCTCTCTTTGTTTCTTTCTTAGTTTCCTGAGACTTTGTATCCTTTTCTGTTTCTGCTTCTTTCTTAGCTACATCTTTCTTTTCTTCAGCTTTCACAGTTTCCTCTTTTCCCTTTTCTTCTGTTTCCTGTGTTTTCTTTGTCTCTTTCTCCGGCTTTGTCTCCTCAGACTTTTCAATCTTCTTTTCTGATTCGGCAGCCGTTTTTTCTTTTACTTCTTCTTTTTCTTTCTTAACTTCTTTTACTTCCTCTTTGACCTCAGCCTTTTTAACCTCTTTAGTCTCTTTCTTAGGCTCGGCTTTCTTTACTGTTTTTGTTTCTTCCTTAACAGCTTTCGTCTCCTCAGCTTTTTTTGATGTTTCTGTCTTTGTTTCTGTTTTCTTTGGCTGTTCTTTCCTCTTTGCAGCATCTTTCTTTTTAGACTCTGATAAATGCTCTTTTGCGTGTTTTAACAAAAATCCTATAGCATCATCCTCTATAACACTCTGAGAACCTTTAACCTCAAATCCGTTTTCCTGCAATAATGTAACAACATCTTTATTCTGTAAATCCGGAAACTGTCGCTGCATACTGCTGACAATTTCGTATATCTTCATTTTAGCCATATATTACCAAAACCTCCTAGTCTATGTCCATTTTTTTCATAATTGCCTGTGCCAGACCATTATCAGTCACCGCCAGAGATGCCCGAAATGTTTTACCTGTCGCTTTTCCGAGTTCATCTTTTGTCCAACATTCTTTAATCGGCACATGATAAAACTCACACATATTTCTAAATTTCTTTTTGGTATTGTCAGATGCCTCCGCTGATACTATAACCAAACTTGCCATTCCTGACTTAACGACATTTTCAGTCATAAATTCACCGCTTGCAATCTTTCCTGCCTTTGTCGCAAGACCTATCATACCAAGAGCCTTATCAACTTTCACCTTTAATCATCTCCTTTTCAAGTTCCTGATATATGTCCTTTGGAATCGGTGTCTTTAATGAGCGTTCTAAGGATTTTTTCTTAACCGCCTGCTTTAAACATTCAGTTGAATTACATATATATGCACCCCTGCCGTTTTTCTTTCCGGTAAAATCAACTGTTATCTCACCCTCCGGTGTTTTTATAACTCTTATAAGTTCTTTTTTGTCTTTTTTTTCACCACAGCCCATGCACTGGCGTGTTGGTGTTTTCTTTCCGGCTAATGTATTACCCTTACCCAATTCTGACACCTCCTAAGTGTAACAATTATTCACATTTTATATCTATCTTATAACCTGTAAGTTTTGCTGCAAGTCTCGCATTCTGTCCCTCTTTACCAATGGCAAGTGATAACTGATCCTGTGGAACAACAACATTTGCAGTCTTTTCTTCCTCGTCTACATCAACAGATATGACTTTTGAAGGACTGAGTGCATTTTCTATAAGCACTGCCGGAGAATCACTCCAGTTGATAATATCTATCTTCTCACCACGAAGTTCCTCAACAATGGCATTAACTCTGCTTCCGTTGATACCTACGCACGCTCCGATGGCATCCACATTAGGATTTTCTGTTGATACAGCCATCTTTGTACGCGAACCTGCTTCTCTTGCGATACTTCTTATCTCGACTGTTCCGTCCTGTATCTCTGTTACTTCTTCCTCAAAAAGTCTCTTTACGAACTCAGGATGTGAACGCGAAACCGTAATCCTTGGACCTTTTGTCGTATCCTTAACTTCAACAACATAAAGTTTGATATGCTCTGTCGGTTTGAAATGCTCGCCCTTGACCTGCTCGCTCTCCATAAGAATCGCATCTACTTTTCCAAGATTTACACATATATTTTTTCCACTGTATCTCTGAACGATACCTGTGATAACTTCTCTCTCTTTTTCAAGATACTGAACATAGAGCACTTTTCTCTCTTCTTCTCTTATCTTCTGAACAACAACCTGTTTTGCTTTCTGTGCGGCAATTCTTCCGAAGTTCTTAGGTGTGACCTCAACCTCAACGGTATCACCTATCTCTGTCTTGTCATGGACTAAGATTGCTTCTGTGATACCCATCTGTGTAGCTTCATCTTCAAGATCGTCATCATCGACAACCTCTTTTACTGCAAACACCTTTACCTCGCCTGTCTCTCTGTTGATGTTCACCCTGATATTTTCTGATTTGCCAAACTGGTTTTTACAGGCAGCGAGAAGTGAATTTTCTATTGCCTCAAGAATAACTTCCTTACTTATCTGTTTTTCCTTTTCAATTATATCTAATGCCTCGATCAATTCAGACTTATCTGATTTTGTAGTTTTTTTAGCAGCCATTTTTGCCTCCTTATTCTTTATCATTTTAAAAATCTATTGTCAGTTTTACAGTTGAAATATCTTTTCTGTTTATAACATATTCGTTTGCAAAATCTGTTTCAAGAGTTATCGTGTCCTCGTCAAACTCTTTGAGCATACCTGTTATCTGCTTAGCAGACATCTCTTTGCCGTTTCTCGGATTTGGAATCTTAACTGCCTTATAAAATTTTACATCCACATCTTCACCGATGCTTCTCTTAAAATCCTTTTCTTTCTTAAGCTGTCTTCCAAGTCCCGGTGAACTCACCTCAAGTATATACGCATCCGGAATGAAATCCTGTTCATCCATAATATCACTCCATGCACGGTTTACAAGTTCACAATCATCAAGCGTTATACCGCCCTCTTTGTCAACATAAGCACGCAGATACCAGTTTCCTGCCTCTTTTACATACTCTACATCGACCAGTTCAAAATTATTCTCTTTCATGATAGGTTCGAGAATTTTCTCTGTCCGTGTTTCATATTCTTCGCGTTTTGTCAAGCACATAACCTCTTTTCCACAAAATTAAAGAGTGGACTTGACAGCCCACTCTAAGTATAATTACTTATTAACAATTAGATTTTATCACATTTTTCCATATTATGCAAGTGCTTTTTAGTCGATTTGCCTATATTTCTGGTGTTTCTATATCAAAATGATAAATTTTCTATATTTTAATCAAAAGACTGACTGCCATTTCTCAGGTTTGAAACACACAACATCATCTCATACTTCGACATTTATTCCGACTGATATTCCTGCCGAAATGACAACCCTCGTCTCAAAACCGTTCCTGAACAGTTCATCCTCCGCCGCCCTTGCGTCAGCATACTTTTCATATCTGCCGTGGCATACGCTGTAAAGGCGTCCGCTCTTTTCCACAAAACAGTCAAAGCCGAGTTTCTGGACATTTTTTGCAAGTTTGTCGGCATTTTCATAATGTCTGAACAGTCCCATCTGCACCGAAAATCTCTCGGAAACACTGCTTAAATCAGCAGCAGTTCCACTTCTATTTAAAGCGATTGCCGCTTCACTCTCTGACATCATCGAAACTCCCGTTCCTGCTGCCCCTGACACCGTTTTTACGATGGCATCCGCTATACCTGCCGCTATCTCATCGTTTTTTGCATCAAACAGACTGTTATCCGCCTCAGTATTTATAAATCCCGTTTCAACAAGCACCGCAGGCATCCTTGTTCCCCTGAGTACCGCAAGGTTTGGTCTCTCGATTATACCTAAATCTTTAAATCCCACATTTACGAGTTCTCTATTTATATTCTGTGCCATCACAAGCGGTATTCCCTCTGCCGAATACACAATCGTCTGAATTCCTGAATATGTATCAGGCATAGGGCTTGAATTTCTGTGAAATGATACAAAATAGTCGGCATCGCTCCTGTTTGCGATACCTGCTTTCTGGTTCGGACTCTGGTAAATGTCTTCCGTTCTCGTATAGATAACATTCACACCTCTGTCCTCAAGTTCCTGACCGACCTTGAGCGTCAGACTGAGATTGTCATCTTTTTCTTTTCTTCCGTTAAACATCGCTCCATTGTCAAAACCTCCGTGACCGGCATCAAGCATTACTGTAGCCAAATCTTCCACCTCAAAAACTTTTTTGTATCTATTATATTCATGTATTTGGGATAATTGACAATATTATTTTTTAATAGTTGAATACCGAATTTAAAATTGACAAGAGCAGGAGAATAAATTCTCCCGCTCTTAATTTGCATACTATAAAATCTTAGTTTTCACTTTAATTTTTCTTAAATTCCAGAAGTTCAAGCCCCTCATTATCCTCTAATACCATTCTTATCATCCATTCGTTCACAAAAAGTAATAAAGGATTTCCTTTCATGTCTTTTACGGCTTTAACATTGTTCATTCGCTTAAGTTTTGTCACATCCGTTGACGGGTCACCTACCCACCTGATGTATTCATACGGAAGTGTCTCAAGTCTTATCTCACAGCCGTACTCGTTTTCAAGACGGTATTTAAGCACATCGAACTGAAGTACACCTACAACACCTACGATTATCTCTGACATTCCAGCCGTAAACTCCTGAAAAATCTGTATCGCACCCTCCTGTGCTATCTGTGTTATACCTTTAACAAACTGCTTGCGCTTCATGGAATTAAGCTGTATGACCCTGCAGAAATGTTCCGGTGCAAATGTAGGTATTCCCTCGTATTCGTACTTATGTCCCGGCATCGTTATCGTATCACCAATAGAGAATATACCGGGGTCGAATACACCGATAACATCACCTGCATATGCCTCCTGTATGACCTGTCTGTCCTGTGCCATTATCTGCTGCGGCTGTGAAAGTTTAAGTTTTCTTCCAC
>JBNMLR010000194.1:0-4884 GCA_050874945.1 Butyribacter sp.
GGCATTTTTGTCGTCGTCAGCACTTAATCAGCGTTTTTTGCTGATTTATGTACTGCTACGAACGACAACATAGCAAAAGCGTGCCGACGATATTATTTGTTATATCTGTGCAATTAACACAACATATAATCAGTCTCACAAGCACCTTACTATTATACTCCTTATGACGCAAATTTTCATTTACTTTTTTATGACAATATAAAAAAGAGATGCAATTTGTAAATTAATACAAACTACATCCCTTTTATCATACTGCTTATTTTATTTAAAATATTATTTCTTAAGCTTCATTTTTCTGCTGAATCCTGTTTTTTTATTAAACAGCTTTTTATACTTTTTATATTTTGACTTGGGCACCTTTATAACAGCTTTTTTGTATATGCCCTTAAATACATTTTTTCCGACACTTTTAAGCACCGATGATTTTACTGTTATATTTTTAAGCTTTTTACAGCCTGTAAAAGCATTTTTGCCGATTGTTGTAACATTTTTACCAATAGTTACTTTCTTTAATGCCTTTTTATTCTTTAATGCATTGCCTGCAACAGACTTAACCTTATAAGAAAACTTTCCTATCTTTTCAGTGTCAGGGACAGATATTGAAGCTTTATTTTTAATCGGTTTAACAAACTGAACTTCTCCACCTGTTATCTTATTTTTAACAACCTTTCCGGTTTTTGTAACCTTAAAATATGCATTATATTTTGTAAGTTTCTTTACAACTCCTTTTTTCAGCAGCTTAACCTTGCTGCCTGTACTTGAATTACTGCCCGGCTTTGTTGTCGGTTTTACTGTCGGCTTTGCTGTTGCACCCGGTGTCTTTGTTGGTGTTGCCGTCGGCTTTACAACCGGTTTCTCAGTCTCCCCCGGTGCAGGAGTTTTTGTTGCTTCTGCTTCTTTTTGCTTCCACTTAGCATAGACACTTATATCCTGTGCATTTCCTGATGCAATCTCTGAAATTCTTGAGATAATATCAAATTTTGAAGATGTGTACCATCCTTCAAATGTATAACCGTCTTTTGTCGGCTCCTTAAGTTCTACCCTGTCTGCCGTTGTATAAGTCGATGGGTTTTCAGAATTATTTACACCGCCATTCAAAATATAATTTATCAAAAATCTTCCATAATTTATGGTTGTGTATTGATATGCATAATTATTATATGTGTACATTTCTTTTGAGGCATCCTGAACATGAGCAAGCACTGCTACTTTTCCATTATCATCTGCCCAATCCTGCTTTATGTTTACCTTAAACATCTTAGCACTTCCCGGTTCGAGATTTGAAATATCTCTTTCACCATATGACTTTGTCACATCATTTGCGTTATACAGTTTAAGGGTTGCTGAATCCTTTCTGTTTCCCTCATTCTTAACCTCGACAAGCATATACGGATAAGCACCTGAATCGCACATTTGTGTTCTTACAACAAAATCACTATTACCTAAAGTCATCTCTGTGCTGTTGTTATCTTTCGTTTTTTCTTCTATTTCTTTTGGCTCATTATCAATGTCCGGTGAAGTTGTCGCCTCCTCTGTTTGTGTCGGTTCCATTGAAACCAAATTGTCCCCTGAGGCGGCAGAATTCTCCGGCACTGACGAAACTACGTTCGCTGAAACTTTCCAGTCTCCATATTCCGCAGTATTCATGCCTGACAGTTCAAGCGTAATGTTCTTTTCATTACCCGGCTCTATATCAACCGTATAATATTTTGACTTCTGTGCCACTTCTTTTCCGTCTGCATCACTTACATTTACCTCAACATAAGAAATCTTTTTATTCCCATCATTCTTAAGTTTTAATGTAACCGGAAGTTCCTCTCCCAACAAAGAATTATTCAGATCATAACTTGCCTCTTCCACATTCAGATCATAGTAATCCGTCACTTCAAAAGCATCTATCTCCGAATCTGTAACACCTCTGTCACCCTCGGTATCATAATTATCTGATGATGCAACGACAACGTCCTTGCCTGCTATCGTAAAAGCAGACACATTTCTCAGCCAGCGTTCTTCCTGTGTAACCTGAACAACGTCTCCATACGTGCCATCTGCCGTTTTATATCTTACAAAAATCTCTGTTCCATTTTCAGTATTCTTTGTATAATAAATACCTCTGTCAGTTACGGCATATACCCCGTCATAACTTCCCATATCATCAACGATACCATTAACCGTACCATCATCTTTCAGATATGAAAGTTTGCTGTTTGATGCAATCGTGAATGTTTCTTTTCCACCATTCCTGTATCCATAATTTACAGTTACCGCACTTCCCGTGCAAACACTGGTGTTTTCCTGACTGTCACCATCCGTATATGATTTTATTTCCTGCTCATCCGTAGAAAAATCATTATCTGAATCCACACCATATACACAGGTTATCTTATTGTCTTTAATACCTGCCGCAAGAGATGTAACTGAGTTAAGGTTTCCTGCTACTTTCTTTACAGTCCAGTTCTTTGTTACCGAAGCATCATTTATGTTGCAGTTTGAGATATTTATATAGTTCTTATCTGTTCCTGTTCCAAAATAATCGCCCTCTGCATTTGCCGCACTGCATACATATATCTGACCGTCATTAACAATAATCTCAGCATTATAGTCAAATACACCGTCCGTTTTTATCTTTCCATAATCAATCCACTTATTATTTTCAGTATCATATTTTTTTACATGAAGTTCAACATTCTTCCATATTGATTTAAGAATACTGTCTTTTTCTGCATCTGTTGAAGTCGAAGCATAACTTTTTAATGTATTGGTATCAACCGCTGACTCCTGATAAACCATATAATAGTCTTTGCCATCAGTATATAATTTCTGATTCATCTCACTGACCGCCGTCGAAGAATCATTTTCATCCTGGTCTATTTTTTTTGCATCAGACCACGAGCCTGTATTTCCATCGGCTGTATAAGTCTGATAATACAGTTTAGGTGCTGTATAATCTGTACCATCTACATTTTCACGCACCGTATATACATTTAAAGCATCTTTTCCATTTGATGACACAACCGGTTCTGCTGCCGGATTAACTCCCGAAGCAATTACTGTTTTGTCACCTTTAGAAACAACCTTTATCTTTATTTTATCTGCATTTTTTGAAAGTTTATAATTTGTCAAATCATATAATTGAGAAAAATTTGTCATGCCATCAGATATTTTCTTAACTGACTGTGCCGACTTTTTATCTTCTCTTGCCCACAAATGGAATGTTCCTTTTGCAATGTCATGTTTTGGTTCAAACCACGCAACTCTTGCATATACTCCTATCGAACTGCTGAGATCAAGATATGTAAATCCCGGCTCCTCGCTCAAACTTGCTATAATAAGTTTTGTCTCAAGTCCTGCTGAGCCATACACTCCACCATTGAGATGTTTAAACCCAACTCCCGCATTTGCCTCAAGAGATGGTTTTAATGTAAGTGACGAATCTCCTTCCAGTTTGTTTCCATCAAAATCATATGTTATAGTATCTGCAAAATCCAATGCTACTTTTCCTGTTATACCTACTGTAACCGGTATGACCCATACAACAAACTGCCAGTCAAGTTCTGCTGATGCCTCAGCCGTCACACAGAGATAACCTGTTCCTGACGATAATGTTCCGTCACTGTTTACACCAGCCTCCGCATATCCGCTTGCCGTTATCTCTACACCTTTATCAAAGCCTGCCATTCCCATGACACCTTTTTTCTTCTGTTTCTTTTTTAGCTGTGCTATGGCAGTCTTCATATTTGTCGAATCAAATTTTGCTGCCTTAACCTGATTAAGCAGCTTTTTGTAATTTTTAAGCTGTTCTTCATCATCAAAAGTATCATCATCGACATTAAATCCTATATGGATAGTATCCCCTGACACTTTATAATCCAATGGTATTGAAGGGAAATCTAAATTTAATTCCGTACCACCAAATATAGGAACATTATCACTAACAGTTATCTTGTTTTCATTTCCAAAACTAAGTTCCGAATACTTAGTATAATTTGGATCTTCCGCAATCTCCAGCCTGAGTGAAGTTGATATTTGATTTCCGTCATTATCATATACAGTTATAAACACTCCCGTACCGACCGAAAAATCATTAATACTTATATTCTCAAACTTACCTGTGGTACTGCTTGCAATTTCTTTATCTCCACTTTCCGTTCTCTGAAAAAGTTTATATCCGGCTACCGTCTCAGAATCGCTGCACACTGATGCATCAATAGAAAACTTCCAGCCTGCAGTGCCTTTATTGACCTTTTTATAACTGTCAACCAGATCCACACTTGCAATTCCTCTTTTATATACCGCATACTGTAATCTGTGTGCGTCCAATGTTGCCGCCTTAATAGTAATTCTTCCCGTGCTTTCATCACCTATATTATATGTTGTACTATAATCATAGTAATTGCTGCATCTGACGGTTATTGAATAATTACCTGCCGCAGGTTTGTCCAGTTTCACTGTACCATAATCTCCTGTAGTATATGTACCGCCGCCTATACTTACCTCAGCTCCCGGAACAATCTCTCCATACTGATTCATAACAATAAATTCATATTGGTCTTTTTGAACCTCATCTTCACCCTCATCCGTCGGCTCTCCGCCGGAACAACCGGTTAAAACCAAAGAAGTTGCGACCAACACACACAACAATTTCTTTTTAAACTTTTTCCCAAACTCCATTTACAAAACTCCTTTCTTTTTCCTCCATTATCAGGCATTTGCGAAACTGTCATAATCTGCTATTAAATTGTACAGATATAACAAATAATGTTAGTTGGCATTTTTGTCGTCGTCAGCACTTAATCAGCGTTTTTTGCTGATTTATGTACTGCTACGAACGACAACATAGCAAAAGCGTGCCGACGATATTATTTGTTATATCTGTGCAATTAA
>JBNMLR010000195.1:0-4853 GCA_050874945.1 Butyribacter sp.
ATCTAAGTCACGGTATTGAGGAAAAAGCACTCGAGAAGGGCAGAATCACAGGCATTGCCGAGGGCAAAGCCGTTGGCATTGCTCAGGGTAAAACTTCTGCTCAGATTGATATAATCTTAAATATGTATAATAACAACTTCACAATAGAGCAGATTGCTTTAGCCACACAGTATGATGTTGATAAAATCAAGGAAATCATTCAGAAAAATTAGATTTGTTGTCATTTTTAGTAAACTTAACGCAAAGAGACAATCCTGTCATTTTTACATTCTGACGAGATTGTCTCTTTTTATTATAATACTTTACTTTTATATTCATCGCAAAATTACAGCTGACACATTATTCTATTTATCCTCAAGATAATCATTACCCCAATTACACATAGCATCAAGTATTGGCGAGAGCGTTTTCCCAAAATCAGTTAATGAGTATTCCGTCTTAGGAGGGACAACAGGATAAACTTTTCTACTTATCAAGCCATCTCTCTCCATTTCTCTTAATTGCTGAGTAAGCATTTTGTCTGTCGCATTTGAAACTCTTTTATGAATTTCGCTATATCTCAATGTCTGATTCATTAAATGCCACAAAATAACCGCCTTATATTTTCCACCAATTAATTTTATTGTTGCCTCAACCGGACAATTAATCTTATTTTTACACTTCGACTCCATATACGTCAGCTCCTTACTTACTTTTTAGATAGTATATTCCCAAAAAGTGCATTCTTGTCATTTTGATTGTTTTTCATATAATTATAATACAGACCGGTCAAATAAACAATAATGTGAAAAATTGAATTTTTCACACAAAGGTTTGTGTCTGAACACACCCGACACAAGTCTAATCACATAAAAAATGTGTGTAGAAACGAGGATTAAAATGAATTTTTTAGATATTGCAAAAAAGCGTTATTCTGTACGCAGTTATAACAGTCAAAATGTTGAACCCGAAAAATTAGATAAAATATTAGAAGCCGCACATATTGCCCCGACAGCAGCAAATCTGCAGCCTGTCCGCCTGCTTGTAATACAGGAAAAAGAGGGACTTGATAAAATCAGTAAAGCTGCTAATATTTACAATGCCCCGCTTGCTATCATCGTTTGCAGCGACCATTCTATTGCATGGAAAAGACCTTTTGATAACAAACAGACAACGGACATAGATGCGTCAATCCTAACTGACCATATGATGTTAGAAGCAACCGAACTCGGTCTTGGCAGTGTATGGATATGTTATTTCAAACCTGATGTAATAAAAGAAGAATTTAATTTACCGGATAATCTTGAACCTATAAATATTCTTGCAATAGGATATTCAGATGAAAAACCGGCTTCTTCAACGCGTCATGAAGAAACCCGTATGCCGTTATCTGACTTAATTTATTATTGCAAATAATAAAAACATTACAAATAAGAAGAACAATTATTAGTCAAAAGGAACCCACTCCTATTACTCTACGCAATAGAAGTGGGTTCCTTTCCTGAACTTTCGTTAAAAAGTTTCCCCGCTTTCGCCCGGTTTACATTTTTTCCACACCAAGCACAACTTTCTCGCCATTGATATTCCACTCTTTTGTAAATCCAACAGCTCCGTCATACTTAGTTTCATTTGCAAGTACCTCTGACTTAATCTGCTCCTCGTTTTTCTTTACGATGTCAGCTATCTTGTCATTGTCCTGCATTGATACACGAATATGATCCATTACCTCAAATCCTGCGTCTTTACGCATTGTCTGGATTTTACTGATAACTTCACGGACAAATCCCTCCTCGATAAGTTCAGGTGTGAGATTTGTGTCGAGCACAACTGTTATTCCGTGGTCTGTATCTGAAATGTAACCCTCCATCTGTGCTGCTTCAATGAGAAGGTCATCTTTTTCAAGCACTTCCTCGTTTCCGTCAACCGTGATAGTAAGGTTTCCTTTTTCGTTAATCTCTGCCATTGCTTTCTGACCGTCAAGTCCTGCAAGGATTTCCTTGACATTGTTTATCTGTTTTCCAAATCTGCGGCCGAGTGTCTTAAGCTGTGGCTTAAAGCTGTATGTTGTAAGCTCGCTTACATCCTGTGTGAGTACGGCTTCTTTAACATTAAGCTCGTCCTTGATAATATCCATATAGAACTCTGAAAGTTCTGCATCTGCTTTGACATACATCTTTCCGATTGGCTGACGGTTCTTGATGTTAGCTGTGTTACGGCAGGCACGACCGATTACTACGGCTTCAAGTACAGTCTCCATATCTTCTTCAAGTTTCTTGTCGATATGAGCTTCGTTTACCTCAGGGAAATCACAGAGATGTACGCTTTCAGGTGCGTTTGCATCAAGAGTGCATACAAGGTTTCTGTAAATATCCTCTGTCATAAATGGAATCATAGGTGCTGCTGCCTTTGAGATTGTTACAAGTGCAGTGTAAAGCGTCATGTAAGCGTTTATCTTATCCTGCTCCATGCCTTTTGCCCAAAATCTCTCACGGCAGCGTCTTACATACCAGTTACTCATCTCATCAACAAAGCTCTGGAGTGCTTTTGCTGTCTCAGGAGTACGGTATGCTGCAAGGTTCTCATCTACTTCTTTTACAGTGCTGTTAAGTCTTGATAAGAGCCATTTATCCATTACTGAAAGTTTGTCGTAGTCAAGTGTATATTTTGTTGCATCGAACTCATCAATGTTTGCATAGAGTACAAAGAACGCATATGTGTTCCACAATGTACCCATGAATTTACGCTGTCCCTCCTGAACTGCCTTGCCATGGAAACGGTTTGGAAGCCACGGAGCACTGTTGATATAGAAATACCAGCGGATTGCGTCAGCACCGTATTTGTCAAGTGCATCAAACGGATCTACCGCATTTCCTTTTGACTTACTCATCTTCTGTCCGTTCTCGTCCTGAACATGACCGAGCACGATAACATTCTCATAAGGAGCTTTGTTAAATAAAAGTGTTGACTCTGCCATAAGTGAGTAGAACCATCCTCTTGTCTGGTCTACTGCCTCAGAGATAAACTGAGCAGGGAACTGAGCCTCGAATAAGTCTTTATTTTCAAACGGATAATGATGCTGTGCAAATGGCATTGCTCCTGAATCGAACCAGCAGTCGATAACTTCAGGTACTCTCTTCATTGTCTTGCCACAGTCAGGGCACTTAAATGTTACGGCATCAATATAAGGTCTGTGAAGTTCAACTTTTGCATCATCAGGATTTCCACTGCGCTCTGCGAGTTCTGCACGGCTTCCGATAGACTCCTGGTGACCGCAGCCCTCACACTCCCAGATATTGAGTGGAGTTCCCCAATAACGGTTACGGGAGATACCCCAGTCCTGAATGTTTTCAAGCCAGTTTCCGAAACGGCCTTTACCGATTGAATCAGGAATCCAGTTTACAGTGTTGTTGTTGCGTACAAGGTCATCTCTTACCTCTGTCATCTTGATAAACCAAGACTCTCTTGCATAGTAGATAAGCGGTGTATCACATCTCCAGCAGTGAGGATAATCATGCTCGAACTTAGGTGCTGCAAAAAGCTGTTTCTTTGCATCGAGGTCTTTTAATACCTCAGGGTCAGCTTTCTTTACGAAAAGACCTGCAAACGGTGTCTCCTCTGTCATTTCACCTTTTCCGTTTACGAACTGTACGAACGGAAGGTCGTAATTTCGTCCTACATTTGCATCATCCTCACCAAATGCAGGTGCGATATGAACGATACCTGTACCGTCTGACATAGTTACATATGTGTCACAGGTAACGAAAAATCCCTTTTTGTGCTGTTTATCGGCACACTCTTTTGCACAAGCGTAAAGCGGCTCATACTCTTTATGCTCAAGCTCTTTTCCTGCAAATGTCTCAAGAACTTCGTATGCTTTTATGCCGTTCTCCTCGTCAGCGAGCTTTCCGAGTACATTGTCAAGAAGTGCCTGTGCCATATAATATGTGTAACCGTCTGCTGCCTTTACCTTGCAATATGTCTCATCAGGGTTTACGCAAAGAGCAACATTTGATGGAAGTGTCCAAGGTGTTGTCGTCCATGCAAGGAAATAAGCGTCCTCATCCTTAACCTTAAAACGAACTACTGCTGAACGCTCTTTTACGAGTTTGTAACCCTGTGCAACTTCCTGTGATGAAAGAGGTGTTCCACAACGAGGGCAGTAAGGAACTATTTTAAATCCCTTATATAAAAGTTTCTTGTTCCAGATTTCTTTTAATGCCCACCACTCTGACTCAATAAAGTTGTCATCGTATGTTACATATGGATTATCCATATCAGCCCAGAAACCTACTGTACCTGAGAAATCTTCCCACATACCTTTATATTTCCAAACTGACTCTTTACATTTCTTGATAAATGGCTCCATACCATACTCTTCAATCTGCTCTTTGCCGTCAAGACCAAGCATCTTTTCAACTTCAAGCTCTACAGGAAGACCATGTGTATCCCATCCTGCTTTACGGGGAACCATATATCCTTTCATAGTCTTATATCTTGGAATCATATCTTTGATAACACGCGTAAGCACATGACCGATATGAGGTTTTCCATTTGCTGTAGGAGGTCCGTCATAAAATGTATAAGTAGGGCATCCCTCTCTTGCTTTCATTGATTTCTCAAAAATCTGCTGGTTACGCCAGAATTTACCGACATTTTTCTCTCTGTCAACGAAATTTAAGTCGGTTGAAACTTTTTCGTACATAATCATTTTCCTTTCTTAAATAAAGTACAAAGAGTCACTTGCGACTCTTTCGCGCTTGAGCGGAATGCATAGCATTTATTTCCTTTCCGCTCAATGCGCATCCTCACGGAGTGTTTTTTAATTTTATAGGAAACAAGAAGTTTCCTATAAAATTAAAAAAGCTCCCATCCCC
>JBNMLR010000196.1:0-4853 GCA_050874945.1 Butyribacter sp.
GTAATAGAGGAAATCAGAAATTTGGCCAGAAAGTATCATGTGAAAAAAGTGATTCTCTTCGGGTCGAGGGCCAGAGGAGATTACAAAAGAACCAGTGACATTGATATAGCTGTATCAGGCGGTGGCTTTGCAGGCTTTGCACTGGATGTGGAAGAAGAAACAAGCACGCTTCTTGAATTTGATATTGTGAATCTTGACAGAGAAATGCAGGATGAATTGAGGGTGGCTATTGAACGGGAAGGAAAACTATTATATGAAAAAATATGAGAATTTTTGTAATGCACTTGAAAACCTGAAAGAAATATATGATTACAGCGAACCATATAACAATGTCGAACTGACCGGGCTTGTCGGACTGTTTGAGGTCTGCTTTGAGCAGTCATGGAAAGCGATGAAGGAGATTTTATATGCAAATGGTTTTTCGGAGGGACAGATGGAATCGCCGAGACAGATATTGAAAACGGCGTATGAGGCGAGGATGATACAAAATGATATTTTATGGCTTGAGGCATTAAAAGCAAGAAATAATGTTAATGTTGCATACGCGTATTATAAGGGTGTTGCATTAGATATAATAAAAGAAACAAAAAACAATTATTACAATATATTTGTGCAATTAAAAGAAACAATAGATAAAAACTGGCTTTAGAAGAAAGGACTATTATGTCAAAACTATACTTTACAAGACATGGACAGACAATATGGAATGTTGAGGGCAAAGTCTGTGGAGCAACAGATATTGAACTTACCGACCTTGGGCACGAGCAGGCAAAAGAGCTTGGTGAGCGTATAAAAGCAGATAAAAACATAAAAATAGACGAGATAGTAGCGTCACCGCTCATAAGAGCAAAAAACACAGCCGAACATATCTCAGAGATAACAGGGATTCCAATGCACACAGATATGCGTGTAATTGAGCAGAACTTTGGAAAATATGAGGGCGGAGGCAGACGCAGCGAAGAATTTACGGCGGCAAAAAATCATTTCGTGGACAACTTTGACGGTGGAGAATCCATGTTAAAAGTTGCAGCGAGAATCTATAATATATTGGATGAGATGAAAAAAGACAGGGATAAGACTTATCTTATCGTAGCACACAACGGCATAGCAAGAATTGTAAATTCATATTTTAAAGATATGACAAATGAGGAGTTTGCATCTTATGGGATAAAGAACTGTGAATTGCTTTGCTATGAATTTACGGATTGATAATAAGTTTTGGAATATCAGATAAAATAATGTATGCTCGAAATTCTTCGTTTTGAGAAGATACGGAGAGAACATAATACTCACAAGGAGGAATTCATGTATTATATAGGAAATCATTTATCAGCATCAAAGGGATTTGCCGCAATGGGCAGGGAAGCCGTAAAACTTGGCGGCAACACTTTTGCATTTTTCACGAGAAATCCCCGTGGCGGAAAAGCAAAAGCAATAGACGAAAAGGATATTGAAAAGTTTCTTGCTTTTGCAAAAGAGCATGAATTTGGAAAGATAGTTGCACACGCTCCTTACACGATGAATCTCTGCTCGGCAAAAGAGGATATACGAAATTTCTCAAAAGAAATGATAGCAGATGACATGAAGCGAATGGAATATATTCCGGGAAATTATTATAATTTCCATCCGGGTTCACATACGGGACAGGGTGTGGAGACTGGGATAGAATATATCGCACAGACATTAAATGAGATAATCACACCTGAGCAGTCAACAACGATACTTCTTGAGACAATGGCGGGTAAGGGAAGTGAGATAGGAAGAAGCTTCGAGGAGATAAGAACAATAATAGACAAAGTGGAACTTGATGATAAAATCGGCGTCTGCTTTGATACCTGCCATGTATGGGATGCAGGCTACGATATAGTAGACAATCTTGACGGAGTATTAGAGGAGTTTGACAAAGTCATAGGTCTTGACAGGTTAAAGGCGGTTCATTTCAATGACAGCATGAATGTCTGCGGTTCACACAAAGACAGACACCAGAAGATAGGGCAGGGAAATATAGGCGCAGAAGCCATGAAGCGTGTAGCACTTCACCCTGTATTAAAAGGAAAGCCGTTTATATTGGAAACACCAAATGACGATGAGGGTTATGCGGCAGAGATAGCAATGTTTAAAGAATGGATGGGTGAGTGATGGAAAGAAATGTAGACATGGCTCAAATATCTGACGGAAAAAAATATACATCAAATGACCTTGCAAAACTTGGGTGCGGAGACTGTGCGGGATGCAGCAAATGCTGTCACGGCATGGGTGAGTCAATAATACTCGACCCATATGATATATACAGCCTTACCACAAACTTAGGAACGACATTTAGTGAACTTATCAAAGAAAAACTTAGTCTGTCAGTAGCGGACATGATTATATTACCGCATCTGAATTTAAAAGCAGCCGATGAAGGCTGCCTTTTCCTTGATGAGAACGGCAGATGCAGCATACATTCGTTCAGACCGGGGATATGCAGGCTTTTTCCGCTTGGCAGGATTTATGAGGATGAAAGTTTCAGCTATTTTTTGCAGGTAAATGAATGTGCAAAGCAAAACAGAACGAAAGTAAAGATAAAAAAGTGGCTCGGAATACCAAATCTCAGCCGGTATGAAAGCTATATAAACACATGGCATTATTTTCTTAAAAATATGAAATCTTTTCTTGAAGAACAAAATAATGAGGAGATGGCGAAAAAAATCAATCTTTATATATTGAAGATATTTTTTGAAGAACCATATGATAATGAAGATTTTTATACACAATTTGAAAATCGTATGCAGAGGATGCAGCAGATTTTTTAACAGGGGGATAGAGAATGAAGATACCTGAGAGTTTAAATGCGGGCGGTGCGATTGGTTTTGCCGCTCCTTCGTTTGGATGTAATATTGAGCCATACAAAACGGCTTTTAATAATGCACTTAAGATATTTGAAAAGATGGGTTATAAAACAAAGTTAGGGCAGAATTGTTATGCCGGGGAGGGTGTTGGCATAAGCAATACACCTTTAAAGTGTGCAGAGGAGATAAATTCTTTTTTGTGTGGAGAGTACAATGAGGAGGTTTCTGCTCTTTTTTCATGCGGCGGCGGTGAGCTTATGTGTGAAATATTGGATGATGTGGATTTTGAGAAGATAAAAAAGTCAAAACCGGTGTGGTTTTTAGGTTACTCCGACAACACTAATCTTACATTTCTTTTGCCGACTATCTGTGATATAGCAGCTATCTACTCGCCGTGTGCACCTGCATATGGAATGGAGCCGTGGCATCTGTCACTTAAAGATACTTTTGAACTGCTTACGGGAAAGTCAAATATGGCACACGGTTATGATAAGTGGGAGAAAGAGTCGTTAAAGAATGAAGAAAATCCGCTTGTGCCATACAATGTAACGGAAAAAACTGAGATTAAAAAGTTTGGTGCCGGTAAAGATGATGCAAAAACAGAAATTTCAGGCAGACTTATCGGTGGCTGTCTTGACTGTCTTTCAAATCTTGTCGGCACAAAGTTTGATAATGTATCGGAGTTTAATGAAAAGTATAAGGACGATGGCATCATATGGTTTATGGAGTCATGTGACTTAAACCCGATGGCGATAAGACGGGCAATATGGCAGCTTGACCATGCGGGATGGTTTAAATATGTCAAGGGCTTTCTTATAGGAAGACCGCTTTGTCTTGACGAGGAGATACTGGGTGTAGACAGATACAATGCGGTGTATCCATTGCTTGAAAAATACAATGTGCCGATAATAATGGACCTTGACATAGGACATACGGCACCGATGATGCCGATAGTATCGGGAGCAAAAGCAGAGGTAAGCGTAGAGAGAAACAGCATAAAGATAGATTACAGGGAACTTTAGAATTATGCTTTGAAAGGATTGAAACAAATGATACAGGATATAAAACCACACATATTTCACAATGAGTTTAAAAATCTGAAACCGGATGCAAATGATAAGGCAATAGTGTTTGATGGAAAAAATTTTCTTGTGAAAAGGGATGATGATGACACCTTGCATATGCCTGAATGTGGTGATATTGAGGGTGATTATCAGTATGTATTTTCGGTTGATGATACGAAATATTTTCTTTTAAAAGGCTGGGAATATGGCGAAAGAGACGGAGAGGTTGAACATTATATAAAAAGATATGAAAAAAATCTTGAGGGATTTAAGTTTGAAACGATACAGAATTTGAGACAGCTTACATCAAAAGAATTATGTTTTGCGGTAATGACTGCGTGGCATCTGAATGTCTGGTACAGGGACAACAGATATTGCGGACGCTGTGGTGCAAAAACGCTTCATGACATAAAAGAGAGGATGGTTCGCTGTCCAAAGTGTGGAAATATGATATTTCCTAAGATTGCTCCGGCAGTTATCGTGGCTCTGACGCATGGCGACAAGATACTTCTTACAAAGTATGCGGCAACAAGAGATTATAAAAAATATGCACTTATCGCCGGATTTGTGGAGATAGGTGAAACTGTTGAGGAGACGGTGGCAAGAGAGGTGATGGAGGAAGTGGGTCTTAAAGTGAAAAATCTCCGTTACTATAAGAGTCAGCCGTGGGGATATGACAGCAATGTGCTGATGGGATATTTTGCAGAACTTGACGGGGATGAGAGCATCACGATGGATACGGAAGAACTCTCAAAGGCACAGTGGTTTGCAAGGGAAGAGATGCCTGCACATAATGACGGCATAAGTCTTACAAGAGAGATGATGGGCGTATTTGAAAATAAAGTAAAGTATGAGGAATTTATGCAGCAACAGATTGCAAATTTGCAATAAAAACTAAAAAAATAAAGATTAATATAAAAAACAATCTTAGAATATTTATCATAAATAAAAACATTAA
>JBNMLR010000197.1:0-4828 GCA_050874945.1 Butyribacter sp.
GCGGACATGACCACGAGCATGAGCATCACCATCACGACCACGATGAGGAGTGTGGCTGCGGACATGACCACGAGCATGAGCATCACCATCACGACCACGACGAGGAATGTGGCTGCGGACATGAGCATCACCATCACGACCACGATGAGGAGTGTGGCTGTGGACACCACCATGAACACGGACATCACCATGCAGATGATGTATTTACAAGCTGGGGAGTTGAGACAGCTCACAAGTTTACAGAGGAAGAACTTAAGGATATTGTATCAAAACTTGCAAGTGATAAGTCATTTGGTGATGTTCTCCGTGCTAAAGGAATTGTTGCTTCAGATGAGGGAGAATGGTTTCACTTTGACCTTGTACCTGAGGAGACAGAGCTTAGGAGAGGTGCGGCAGATTATACGGGAAGAATATGCGTAATCGGTTCAAATCTCAATGAGGATGCTATAAAAGAACTTTTTCATGTAGCATAAACAGATACAAAACTAAATATATACTGTGTTGATTGTGCAAATATAACAATAATACCGCAGGTGTCGCTCGTAGCAGTATGTAAGTCAGTAAAAGACACTGACATAAAAATGAATGCTATAGCTCGAAAATAGAATTTTCTCGCTGTTCGTTTCACTCATATAATTTTCAGTAAAAATAATTGTATGCGAGCATACATTATTTTTACTTAGAAAATTGCATTCATTTATGCGTATCAAGTGCTGACGGCGATAAAATGTCTGCTAACATTATTTGTTATACTTGCACAATATAAGATTTATTGATAGTTTTGTAGAATGTTATGTGGTAGGTGCAACTTATAGTTAGTAAGTAGGAAGGATTAATATGTTTGGTAAGAGAAAAGAAGAAATGATGGTTTATGTTGTCATGGGATTTCTTGAGGCTGGTAAGACGAGCCTTGTAAGAGATCTTATAGTTGACGATATGTTTGATGATAAGATAAAGACACTTATCCTTGCCTGCGAGGAGGGTGAGGAAGAATATGAGGAGGCTGACCTTAAGAAAGGCTGTGCTGTCTGCGAGTATATTGAGGACGAGGAGTCTTTCAACGGAAAAGTCATACAGAAATTCCTTAAGAAACACAGACCTGACAGGATAATCATCGAGTACAATGGAATGTGGTCAGCGGCAAAAATCCCTGAGCTTTACGATGAGCTTGAGGAAATCTGTTTTGACAGGGAAGTCATAATGCAGACACTTGATGTTGTAAATGATGAGACATTTTCACTTTATATGAAGAATATGCCGTCTCTGATGGTTGAACAGTTTAAGGTTGCGGAGATGATTATCGTAAACAGATGTACTGTTGAAAATACAAAGAAATCTGCAATAAGAGGAAGTGTAAAAGCTGTAAATCCTCGTGCACAGATAGTTTACGAGTCAGAAGATGATGCATTTTATGAGATGAAAGAGGAAATGCCGTTTGATGTAAATGCTGATGTTATAGAAGTAAATGAGGGTGACTTCGGACTTTGGTATGTTGATATGATAGACCATCAGGAAACATACAACGGAAAGACATTAAAACTTACCGGAATGATACAAAAACCGGGCGGACTTGATAAAGGTTTTGCGGTATTTGGAAGATACGCAATGACCTGCTGTGCAGATGATGTCCAGTTTATGGGATTTTTGTGCAAGGCAGATGACTGGTCGCAGATAAAGAGCGGACAGTATGTGACAGTAACGGCACGCATGGAGTACAAGTTTATGGCTGAGTACGGCGAGGAAGGACCTGTATTTTATGCGGAGGAAGTAGTTCCGGCACAGAAACCGGAGGATGAGTTGGTTTATTTTAACTGATTTTTGACGGACGGAATTTTGACAGACGGACGAAAGTCAGGGTGATATATGTTCTTAGGCGGCACGCTTTCGCTATGCAAACACGCAGCGGTACTAACGCACCAAAATACGGTGCGCAAGTGCCGGCGCGTTTGAAATGCCGCTTGCAGAACATATATGCACCCTGACTTTCTGTTTTGTTGGCGAGAATATACATTTGTTTAATGGCTTTCTGATTATTCAGTAAAATATTTATTTTATATTAGTCGGTTTGTTTTGAATAATATATGTTTGTGTTAGTATTGATTTGCTGGGTAACTGAAATATATACTTTTTGTTTGATATAAAAAGTATGAATTTATTTTATGTTTGTCAGTTTGTTTTTGAATAATATATTTGTATTAGTATTGATTTGCTGGGTAGCTGAAATATATATTTTTTGTTTGATATAGAAAGTATGAATTTACTTTATTATTGTCAGTTTGTTTTTGGATAATATATATTTATTTTTGTATTGTTTTGTCTGAGATTATAAATTATATATTTCTTTTTGTTTTGTTGGAAGAATATACATTTGTGTTATGATTGTTTTGTATGAAAGAAAAAGGTATGATTTTTTGCAAGTTTTATGTGAGGAGGGCTGCTGATATGAAGCGGGGGATTGTTGTTAGAGGTCTTAGTAAGGTGTATGGACAGACTGTTGCTTTAAATAATATTGATTTGGATATTGAGTACGGTGTTTTTGGGCTGCTGGGGAAGAATGGAGCGGGTAAGACTACTTTGATGAAAGTGCTTTCGACTTTGGTTGAACCAACATCCGGGGATGTATGGATTGATGGTGTTTCTATTGCTGATAAAAAAGAAGTTAGAAAGAAAATTGGTTATTGTCCGCAGGAACTTTCTTTTTATCCGAATGAAACCTGCAGTGATATTTTAGAGTACATACTGGTGCTTAATGGAATTAAAGATGGTGAAGTGCGCAGAAATAAAGTTGAGGAAGTGCTGTCGGTTGTAAATTTATCTGACTGCATAAGCAAAAAGTACAAGACCTTGTCAGGTGGGATGAAAAGAAGACTTGGAATAGCACAGGCGTTGATTTTAGACCCATCTGTTTTGATTATTGATGAGCCGTCGGCAGGTCTTGACCCGGAGGAACGGGTCAGGTTAAAAAATCTGATTGGATTTCTGGCTGACAGGAAAACAATTATTTTATCTACACATATTGTCAGTGATATTGAAGATATTTGTTCTAAGATTGGAATTCTTAACAGGGGGAATATGATTTTTCAGGGAGATAAAAATGAGCTGGTTAAATCGTGTGACGGTCATGTCTGGGAAGTTGTGTTCTCAAGGGATGAATGGGAAAACTTTTCGGGGAATAAAACGGAGATTATGGATATTGTTCACACGGCACGCATGGAAAAAGATAAGATTGTTTTAAAAATAATAGCAAAAGAAATAGAATTTCAAAATGCACATCCGATAAAGCCGTCGTTGGAGGATGCTTATATATATCAAAATCTTGTTTTGGAGGAGAAAGGTTAAAATGGAATTAATAAAAATGGAATGGAAGCGAATAATATTTAATAATTCATTATGGATATTTTTTGCATTGCACATAATTATTTTAATTTTGGTTTGTAACCCGTACAGGTTATGCAGAAATACGGCTCCGATGGATTTTAAGCACCGTGCATTAAGATTGTTAGTGGAAGACTGTGATAAAAAAGTATTAGTAAACGATATGCTGCAAGAGGATATGACCTCTATGAAAGACACATTAGAGCAGTATAAAAGTGTTTATAAAGATGAAAATGCTGTTGCAGATGTGGATGCCGATATACAGGAATTGGAAGATAAACTTTCTAAATTAAATGGAAAAGAAAAGATTAGTTTAAGTGATTATGAAAGAAAAGTATATAAGGATAATGTTAAAAATATATTGAATTTATGTGGCTTATCAGGCTATAAAATACACGATTTAGAAAATATGGATACTCATAAGTTTCAAAAACTTTCTATTAGGATTTCTAAAAAAGAATTGACTAAAAATATGGATAAATTGAATGATTATTTTGGAGGATGTACATATTATGGGAAATGTAAAATTACAGGGAGAGATTATCTTAAACAAAAATTAGAAATAAGATATTATGCCGCAGATTTTGAAGTACAATATAAAAATAATAATCAGTATTCAGTTTTAGGGATAAATGACTCGGTGGATTTTTATGATAAAGAGATTGCGTCAAACGGATATAATGGAATGTATTCCGCTTACATTTTAGATAAGATGCAGATTATATTGTGCTTATTATTACCCGTAGTTTTTATGCCTTTTGCATATTTAAAGAAAAAGCAGGATTATTTTGTTGCGACAATAAATTCTTTTTCATTTTTATGTAAGAAGTATATTGCATATTGTAGTGTAATTGTTGGAATAGAAGCGGTCATATTTGGAGCATATCAGTTTTTCCTGATAGGTTATGCAAAGTATCTGGGGTGTCAGATTGTCTTTTTAAAACCATTGCTTTTATTTATTGAAATAATATTGCCGGAGGTATTATTTTTAGGTGCAGTATGTGTGCTTGCAGCAATGTTATCAAATACAGTAATGATGTTTTTTGTCTGTGGTGCATTTTTTGTGTCAGCGATGCAGATTAAGGATGTTATGTTTTCAAAACATATTATTGTTCGTTTTAATCATATAGCACAGACAATGTTTTTAAATGATTATCTTAATAAAATTAAAATGAACAGATTGATTTATATATGCGTTGCACTTTGTATATTTGGGCTGGCTGTTATTTTATATTCATTTATAAGAAATGGTAAGCTGGAGTCTTATTTTAATCAGATAAAGATTATTCAGATAAAAATCAGAGGTTTATCAAAGATATTATTTAAGTCAGACGATGCAGAAATAAGTCCCAAGACAAACTGGCTTATATTGATTGTAAAACATCATGTTATTAACTATTATATGGTACCAATGCTGTTATTTTCTGTATATTTTATTTTTGTAATATTATTA
>JBNMLR010000198.1:0-4824 GCA_050874945.1 Butyribacter sp.
ATTTACCCCCGCTCATAAGTAAATAGCTTATGATTTATTATCATTAATTATTTTGTCTTAACAGTGATGTCTTTTTCTTTGTAATATGCGGCTGCACCCGGATGAAAAGGAATATCAATGCCTGAAACAGCAGTATTTTCATCGGTTATCAGTTCAAGTGAGGTTGCATATTGCAAATCTTTTGTGTGCTTAAACAATGTTTCGGTAAACTGTTTTACGGCATTTTCAGAAAGATTATCAGATGCGAGTAATACGGATTTGACACCTATTGTATTTACGCTTTCCGTCTGGCCTGCATATGTGTTTGCAGGAATTTCATATTTGCTGTAATAAGGATAAGCAGTAATAAGCTTTTTAATACACTTATCATCAATACTTAAAATTCTTATGCGACATTCTTTTGTAAGCTCAGATATAACTGTTGTCTGAATACCAGCCGTACAGAAGAAAGCATCAATCTTGCCGTTTGCAAGCTGTTTTGCGGCATCTGTATAATCAAGGTTTACCATTTCAACAAGTTTTGAATTCAGACCGCTGAATTCAAGTATCTGCTTTGCATTGATTTCAGTGCCGGATTCCTTAGCACCGATACAGATTTTTTTGCCCTGCAGGTCATCAATCGTCTTAATATCAGAATTTGCTTTTACAACTATCTGGCAGGCTTCGGTGTAAAGAGCGGCAACTGCCTTGTAACCGTTGCATACATTGTCCTTAAAATATCCGGTGCCGTCATAGGCAGCTTTTATCAGGTCTGCCTGTGCAATACCGAGGTCTATATATTTGTCGGACAAAAGTCTTAAATTTGCCGCAGAACCGGCGGTGTTTTTAACTTCAAACTTGTAATCGGAAGTGTCTTTTGATACGGCACCCGAAAAACTGCTCGCAAAAGCATAGTACATACCGCCTATGTCGGCAGCACCAAACCTTATATTGTCTGACTTTCTGCCACAGGCGGATAGAAGCACCAGCGAGAGACAGAGCAGGAGACATAATTTTTTCTTCATATATAAATCATCCTTTCTTTGTATCGTATTATTCAAAAAATTACCATTAAGTATTTTACAATAAACTTTGAGAAAAGACAAATAAAAAGGAATTTAAAGGGAAATAATATATAAAAATACATTGCAGAGCGGATTGCGAATAACTGTTTGAAAAGAGGGAAAAAGTGTATTACAAGGTAAAAGAGGACGGAATATTTAAAATCGACCTCGATACATTCTGGGACAGTGAGGAGTGTGTCGGTGTATTTAAAATGACTGAGTGGGACAATGAAAAAATATTGTGGGAAAAGTGCGGAATATGGCATACTATCGATGAAATTCATTTCTGCAAGATGGAGAGCCACATGGATTTTTTGTATGGGACATTTCAAGTGCCTGCAAAAGAATACGGAAAAAGAGACGAACTTTTTGCAATATATATATTGAAAGACAGGGTCATAATAATAAGTGATGATGATTCGATTGATAAAAATATAATAAGAATATCAGGGCGTGCCATAGCAAAAGATTATTCGCTGGAGAGATTTATATATGATTTCTTTGCATCATTTATAGAAGATGACCTGCTTTTCCTGCAGAAAATAGAGCATAAGATAACTGAGATAGAAGAACAGGTGATGAAAGAGCAGTCGGGTAAATTTAATATAGGGCTTCTAAAATTGAAAAAGATAATAGCGAGATTTTATCACTATTATACACAGCTTGCGGAAACGGGGGACGAACTTGCGGGCAATGAGGAAGAATTTTTTACGGCTGATACAGTGGAGCTTTTTAAGATGTACTCAGAAAAAATGACAAGACTCGCACAGGAAACGCAGATATTAAGGGAATATGCAATGCAGGTACAGGATGTGTATCAGTCGGAGATAGAGATACACCAGAATGATGTAATGAAAATGCTCACGATAGTAACGACAATCTTCCTGCCGCTGACACTGATAGCAGGATGGTATGGCATGAACTTTTCGTATATGCCTGAACTTAGGATGAAATATGCTTATCCAACTGTGATAGGGACAAGTGTGCTTATAGTTGTGGTTAGCCTTGTGATTTTTAAAAGGAAGAAATATTGGTAGTGTGTCAAAAATAAATTGAAATTTAATTGACACACTGATTACTGCTTAATATAATAAAGAAAAAGCATGAAAATATGTGGGGGAAGATGTAATATGGACACGATTGATTTTTCAAAATATGAATTGAGCGGAAAATATTATGGCGGTTCGGAGCGCAAACTCGGGATTGTTATAGATGGGGACGAATATATGCTTAAATTTCAAAAGCAGACTGCTTTTGGAAAAAGGAACAACCATATTTCAGAGTATATTGGCTCGCATATTTTTGAACTTTGTGGTTTTTTGACTCATAAGACATATCTTGGTTTTAGAGATGGTCAACAGGTGGTTGCCTGTAAGGATTTTAATGTTTTTGGAAAGCAGTTTGTACCTTTTAACGATGTAGGGGAGAGCACATTGGATCAGGATAAAGAAACATATCAATACGATTATGAAGATATAATGCAGATGCTTAGAGATAATTCAAAACTGACAAATGTTGATGAAACTATATCAACATTTTGGGAGATATATATTTTAGACGCATTTTTAGGCAATTTCGACAGGCATGGTTCTAACTGGGGATTTATCAAGGAAAATAACAGATATATGCTGGCACCTGTTTTTGATAATGGTTCTTCGTTATTTCCAAATCTGACAGATGAGGAGGAAATGAAAGAAATCATATCTTCAAAAGAAGAAACAGAAAAAAGGATTTATAAATTTCCTACATCACAGATTAGGCTTAACGGCAGGAAAAGCTCATATTTTGATGTGATAAACAGTCTTGAATTTCCTGAATGCAATAAGGCATTGATAAGTGTTTATAAAAGAATTGATATGGAAAAAATAGAAAATTTAGTGAATAAGACACCATTGATAAGTGAGGTACAAAAAGAATTTTATATATATATGCTTAGGGAGCGGTATGAGAAGATAATAAAAGTATCTTATGAAAAAATGGAGGGGATAATGTGAAAAAAATCGTAACAAGCGGAACTATCTGTATAGATGACAGATATAAATTTACTTATCATGTTGCAGAAATAAAATATGTCGAACGGGAAGATGGTGAATATTACTATGAGATAACACCGGATTACAGTGTGATAGAGCTTTTGTCAGCAGAATATTTTCAGGGAATACCGGGGATAAATCTTGATTTAAAGAAAAAGTCTTATATAAGAAAGAATATCGTTCCTGTATTTATAAGTGAAAGGACTCCTGGGGAAAACAGAGAAGATTTGTGGGAGTTGCTTGAAAAATATAATATGGAATATCTTAATCGCCTTGAATGGCTTATAAGAACGGATATGAGATATTCCGGAGATTTAATGTATGTCTGCAAAACACATAATGAGGATATTCACATAAGTTCGATTGACAAACTTGGAAACAGGAGTGCTGTAATATGCCGTAAAGTATTAGAGGCTATTTGTGCCGGAGATAATATTATTACAGATGATTTTGAGATAAACAACAGTAACAGAAAATCATACTATAAACTTTTTATGGCAATGTATAAGAAAGAAAAAAAGTTTTTAGATGAAAAAAGGAAAGAGGGTATATCCAGAGCCGCCAGTAATGGAAAATATAAGGGAAAGCCTGAGATTAAAATAGATGAATTAGAATTAAAAGATGTCTGTGAACAGTATAAAAATGGTGAGATAAGCGGAAAAAAGGCGGCAGAGATATTAAATGTGAGCGTTTCAACATTTTACAGAAGATATAGAAAGGTGAGTTCACAAAAAGTTCACAAAATTTATTAGCACTCACTATTGACGAGTGCTAATAAAAGTGCTATAACATAATCAGCAGCAGAAAAACAAACAATATTAAAATAAATAAAAATGTTATAGGTAAGTGGCAGAGTGGATTTTAAATATCCGCCTGACTTACTGATTGCATCACAGATGCAGACGATAACAGATTTTTGGAAGGAGCGATTGATTATGTTAATGCCTAGTATTTTTGCAAATGATTTAATGGATGGATTTTTTGATGCACCTGAAAGAAATTATAAAAAGAATTATTATAATAGCGGATTGATGAAAACAGATATAAAAGAAAACAAAGACGGATTTGAAGTAATCATGGATCTGCCTGGATTTAAGAAAGACGAGATAAAAGCTGAATTAAAAGACGGATATATGACAATAAGTGCAACATCGGACAAAGACAAGAAAACAGAAGATGAAAACAGCAGATATATATGCAGAGAAAGAGTATATTCAAACTGCAGCAGAACATTCTATGTAGGCAAAGAACTGACACAGGAAGACATAAAAGCAAAATTTGAAAACGGTGTGCTTACATTAAATGTACCAAAGAAAGAAGCATTGCCACAGAAAGAAGAAGACAAATATATCTCAATCCTGTAAGGGATGATAAATGCAGGATAATGCAATACTTTTAAGACTGTTAAAAAGCGGTCTTAAACTTATATCTTAGTATATCTCCATATTTTAAAATTGTACTATAATATATTAGATAAAGGTGATGGAAGGAGCGGTAAAAAAATCGCTCCTTTTAAAATTGAAATAGGTGATTGCGAAACTGTTGTTACAATAAAATTGTACTATATATAACAAATAGTATTAGCAGGTACTTTGTACTCTAAATGAATGCAATTTTCAATGGAAAAATAATGTCTGCTTGCATACAATTATTTTTTCTGAAAATTATATGAGTGAAACGAACAGCGAGAAAATTTTATTTTCGAGCTGTAGCATTCATTTTTTCAGTGTTTTTTGCTGACCTAGTAC
>JBNMLR010000199.1:0-4806 GCA_050874945.1 Butyribacter sp.
ATTGTAATGCTTGTACTTCCGCTGGTGTATGTTATTTATACGGCATTGAGAGAGGGATGGAAAGTTTTTGTTTCATCGGTTACAGATGAATATGCACTTAAATCAATTTTACTTACCGTAAAGGTTACTGTGATAACAGTTATAATAAATTCGGTGTTTGGAATTTTTGCGGCATGGCTTATAACACGCTTTAAGTTTCGTGGCAAAAAACTTATATCGACTCTGATAGATCTGCCGCTTACTATTTCTCCGATAATCGCCGGTCTGGTATTTGTACTTACATTCGGCAGGCAGAGTGCGATATATCCTTTCCTTGAAAAATGGGGTATTCAGATAATATTTGCAGTTCCCGGAATAGTCCTTGCGACAATATTTGTCACATTTCCTTTTATATCAAGGGAGATAATACCTGTTCTGACGGTTAAGGGAACAGACGAGGAGGAAGCCGCCGCTCTTATGGGAGCAAACGGATTTCAGATATTTACTCAGATAACATTTCCACATATCAGATGGGCGTTTTTATATGGAGTTGTTCTCTGCTCGGCAAGGGCAATGGGGGAATTTGGAGCGGTTTCCGTGCTGTCAGGGCATTTGCGGGGAATTACAAATACAATGCCGTTATACATAGAGCTTTTGTATCAGGCGTTTGACTTTACGGGGGCATTTGCAATGTCTGCTATCCTTGTGGTGATGGCACTTGTAATTCTTGTATTAAAAAATATTTTTGCAAAAAGTATGGAATAGGTGGTTCACAAATTTCTAAATAAAGTGAAAAGAAGTGAGGGATAAGTATGCAGGACAATAAAAAAGCGTATGTCGAACTTAAACATATAAATAAGACATTTAATGATTTTAAAGCATCTGATGATGTTAGTTTTTCTGTTGAAAAGGGAAAACTTATAGGTCTTTTGGGACCGAGTGGGAGTGGAAAGACAACAATTTTAAGGATTTTGGCAGGTCTTGAAAATGCGGATTCGGGGGAGATTTATATTGATGGAAAACAGGTAAATAATATTCCGGCAAGTAAGAGAGGGATTGGTTTTGTATTTCAGAATTATGCTTTATTCAGATATAAGACCGTGTATGATAATATAGCATTTGGTCTTAAAATACAGAAGAAAAGCAAGGCAGAGATAAAAGAGCGTGTGTATGAACTTATTGAACTTGTCGGTTTGAAAGGTTTTGAAAAGAGATACCCGACACAGCTTTCAGGAGGCCAGAGACAGAGAGTCGCATTTGCGAGGGCACTTGCAACGCAGCCGCATCTTCTTTTGCTAGACGAACCGTTTGCGGCGATTGATGCAAAAGTCCGCAAGGAATTAAGGTCATGGCTTAGGGAGCTGATAAACAGGGTAGGGATAACAAGTATTTTTGTAACGCATGACCAGGATGAAGCAATAGAGGTGGCAGACCAGATTATTGTGACAAATAAGGGAAGAATAGAGCAGGTAGGTACACCGGTGGAGGTTTACGGCAATCCAAAAACTCCGTTCATGGCTCAGTTTTTGGGTGAACCTGTTTTGATAAAGGATTATGTTTCATTTAACGGATTTCACGGTGCTTCAGACGGAAAGACGGCGGTTATAAGACCTGAATTTATTACGGTAAGAAAGAAGAATGAATTTAATCCGTATCCTGTCACGACAGAGGAGGGAGTAGTAGAAAGGGTTTCATTCCGTGGAAACGGACTTGAACTTAGGATAAGAGTTCATAACGAGATTTTAATCGCAAACAGACCTATAGGTCAGGAACTTATTGAGGAGGGTGAGAGTGTAAATTTGTTTTTAAATAAGATATATCTTGTTGATGATGAGAAAGGCAAGGTTGAGGTGGTTGTGAATGAAGCAGTTAGGAATAATGAGAGCGTTGTGATTTGATAATAAAATAAGTAAAAGTAATATTTGAAAGTAACGGGCAATAAAAAGCCGCAGAATATAACGATTTTGTCGTGTGTTCTGTGGCTTTATTTTTTGCAATGGCTGTCGGCTGATATTATTTTTTACAGATTTTAAACTTAACATTAATTTGTGCAATAAATAAAGATTTTTAGTCATTTATGACAATAATATACTATTTTCATTTGTTGATTATTTGGTGTAAAGTAATGTATAATATGTATAATATTGATGGAATGGTTGTTGTTTGTGAAGTGATTTCAAATATCCGCACAAATAATGCTATTGAAATGGCATTGCTTTTTGTTGGCATAGTTGCGATAGGCTTTTTGTTGGATTTTTGATTGAGACTGTTTATAGAAAGATTAAAAGGCAATAGAGATTGATTTTGGAAAGGAGAAATATGAGTGTAAAAATACAGTCATATGATAATGTATAAATGGGAAAAAGTATAGTAGCAGAGTATTTAGATAAAATAAAATGTAGCTTGGAAAAACTTAATGATGATGTGAAAATAGGTTACAGGGGAACGATTAAAAATGCGTTTAGAGGTGAATCAAGAGATTATGGTGAAACAAAGCTTATGCCGACGATTTTTAGGAATAATAATAATTTAAAAACAGAACAGTATCTATTTGAACTGTTAGAAGACTATAATGTTATAGGTTGTAATAAAGTTAGGAATATTGAAAAGGCGATTGAGGCACAGCACTATGTAGAAATAAGTAGACTATTGGATATAACATTTAATATATTACCGGCATTATATTTTGCTTGTAAATCAAATAAGAAAGTAGATGGGATGATTTATGTATTTGCATTCCCAGAGCATTATTCACCACATTCACAGTATTTGGAGAGTATTTATACAAAATTACTTAAAGATGAATCAATTTTGTATGAAAAAAATTTTAGAGTAGTAACACATAGTCGATATAATGAGAGGATTATAGCACAGAATGGTGGTTTTATTTTTTTTCCTGGAGATATGTTTTCACCAATAAGAGATATTTATTATAAAAACATTAAGATTGAAAGTAAGGACAAAGATAATATATTAAGTGAATTAAAGTATTATTTTGGAATAGATGAGAGATATTTATTTCCAGGTAAACAAGGTGATATAGAATATATTAAAAAAGAGATAGAAAATTATAATGTCAAAAAAAATGAAGAGTTAAGTATAGAGAGTGAAATTAAGATGTATTTTAATAGGTTTGAATATGAATGTAAAATTATGAAAAGAGAATATGAAAAAGTAAGATATGAGAGAGTTTTAAGAAAAGAAATGCTGGATATTAAGCAATATGTTTATGAAAAAAAACTTGAGGAGAAAATGGAAAAAAGGATTATTTCAGATATTGAAGAAAGATTTGATATTTTAATGATTTAGAAAATTAATATAATAATCAGATTATATAGATAGAAATTAACTTAAGAGGTGGAAAATGACTAAAGAAATTAAAGATTTAATTATAGAAACACTTGCAATTGAAGATGTTGAAGAAATAAGGTTATATGCTGACACAGCATTTGTTTTATTTGAGGGAAATAGTAAAAAAGATAAAGAAGAGATTAGGTTTGGCGTATTTGATTGGACTGATAACATTGAAAATGCACTTGAACAATATAAATCCGGATTGGAAAAATTAAAAGCTGATTTAATTGCACCAGTAATGGTATTTGAAGATTTAGATTCAGAAACGGAAAAGTTTTATGAATATTATGATAAAGTCGATGCTAAAGAAAAAAATGAATTGCAACGAATGTTTGACGAAAAAATATCAGTTTTTACTAAATCGAAAAATGACATTGAAATTACGGTTGAAGATAATGGAATTAATTTTTTGGAATACAAAAAGGCTGAGGGAGTCGAAGGTTACATATATAATGTGTCTTTTTGGGAATTGAAGAAAATTTTTAACGCAACTGGGAAAAAAGTGTTTGATGAAAATATCAGGTATGGCATGAAAAAAGAGTATTCTGGAAATATAAAATTAAAATCAGTATTTTATAAGTATTTAATAGTTGGATTATATGACAAACTTCGTGCTATTGATGATTTAGATGGTGAAAAATTAAGTGATCTGTTTGGAGAAGATTTCAATGAAGATGTTATTAACTTTATTGATGGAAGTAAATTTTGGTTTTATCATAATGGAGTGACTATTTATACAACAGCAGACAAGTTACTTAGAAAAAACAATAAAATAATAATGAATCCAAATAATATTAGTATAATAAATGGTGCACAGACTATGACATACTTATATGATAATTATTATGAGATAAAGCGAAGATGTAAAAATGATGGAAAGGATTTGTCTGTTGAATTATTAATAAAGTGTTTAGATGATGTATGTAAGGATATAATGATTAAGACGATAATTATAAAAGGAACGCAGGAAGATATTTATCGTGTATCAGAAGGATTAAATACTCAGATTCCTATTAAAGAGGAGGATATTATTGCAGCTAAAGAAGAAGTGAGTAAGATAAATAAGGAAATAAAAAAATATGATTTGCAAATAAGAAAAGTTGGGGAATTTGGATGCGAGAACGATATTTCTGTTTTAGAATTTGTTAAATGGTGCAAAATGATTGATGGAAAACCAGGAACAGCTAAAAATTTTAGAAAAAATCAAATAAGTGGCTATATTAAAGAAATACAAAAAAATATTACGGATATAAAATATGCAAAACTCAGTTACATTTCTCAAATTGAGGAATGGTGGGGAAAAAATTTAAAAGAAAAGAAGAAATATGATGAGAGTGACGATAAAGATGAAAAACAGATATTACGTTATGCTAAAAATTATTTTATTAGCTTTGTTTTAAGTTATGATAATCTTCAAATTGATACTGCTAATTTTGATCATTTATATATAAAATTTATAGATCTGATAAAAAA